>CAJXVL010000011.1 GCA_913061205.1 uncultured Flavobacteriaceae bacterium
GGAAGTATCTCCATGCCTAAAGATTTTGACATTGTCATTAAAGATGTTAATTCTGAAATTGTAAAATCTATAGAAAACAAAGCCAAAAACAACATACAACATACACTGGATGGAGTCATCGAGTTTATTAATGAAAAACACAAAGATTTACCGTCATTTTATCATGTTTTTAAAGAACAATTTGTGGTTTGTTGGGCTGGAACTATTAAAAAAGTAAAAGATGAATCGTATTATTCTAGGGTAGATATTGAACTTATAAATGAACAAGTTCGTTTGTTTTATTCAAATTTAGATGATGTAAGTATTAGCTATAATGAACATGAATTTAGAATTATAGAATATGTTCATTTAGGCTTGAATAATCGCTACAAATATTATCCTTTAGAGGAAGTTATTATCACTTTTAATGAAAATGGATCTTACCAAATGGATACGGTTTTATTATTTAATCCACCACAATTTAACAAACGTACCTTATATCATATTTACAATGCAAATAATGCCATTATAGAAAAATTGAAAAAAGAAATCCCTTTAAACGGTTCTGAACAGAAAGATTTAAAAAACCTTCCCGCAACTTATCTTGTTTGTTTTTTAAATGATTTTACAGAAGCAAAAAACAAACTATATGAAGCAAAGCCATTTTTAAAAAATCAAGAGGATGCTGTCTATGCTTCTTATAAAGAAACAGTTCGAATTTTACGTAAAATGAAGTATAGTTAATTAAGTTTTTTAAACTAACCACTTCCTATCTTCTCTCACTGTAACAACCTATTTATTATCAAGACTAAATAATGATCAATAAAAAAGCATATTGATTTATTAGTGAAAATAGAACACTAATTAAAAAACCCTGCTAATATTAATTAGCAGGGTTTTGTTTTTATAAAAAAATTATTACAAATCGAATTTAATTCCTTGAGCTAAAGGTAATTCATCTGAGTAATTTACCGTATTGGTTTGTCTTCTCATATATACTTTCCAAGCATCCGATCCAGACTCACGCCCACCACCAGTTTCTTTTTCACCTCCAAAAGCACCACCAATCTCAGCACCAGAAGTACCAATATTTACATTAGCAATACCACAATCAGATCCAGAAAAACTTAAAAACTTCTCCGCTTCTTTCATTTCATTAGTCATAATTGCAGAAGACAATCCTTGAGCAACTCCATTTTGCATATCAATTGCATTTTCAACATCTCCGCTATATTTCATTAAGTATAAAATAGGAGCAAATGTTTCATGTTGTACAATTTCAAAATGGTTTTTAGCTTCAATAATAGCTGGTTTTACGTAACAACCACTTTCAAATCCTTCACCATCTAAAACGCCACCTTCTACTAAAACAGTTCCACCTTCAGCCTTCGCTTTTTCAATAGCAGCCAAATAAGCATTCACCGCGTCTTTATCAATTAATGGCCCCATATGTTTGGTTTCATCTAATGGATTTCCGATAACAATTTGTCCATAAGCACCCACAATTGCATCTCTTACTTTATTATAAACCGATTCGTGAATGATCAATCTTCTGGTAGAGGTACAACGTTGTCCCGCAGTACCAACAGCACCAAATACAGCACCAGGCACCACAACTTTTAAGTCGGCAGTAGGAGTAATAATAATAGCATTATTGCCACCTAATTCTAATAATGATTTTCCGAAACGTTCTGCAACAGTAGCACCAACAATTCTTCCCATTCTTGTAGATCCTGTAGCGGATACCAAGGGAACTCTATGGTCAGTGGTCATCATTTCACCAACTTTATAATCTCCGTTGATGATACTAGAAATTCCTTCTGGTAAGTTATTTTCTTTTAAAACAGCTGCAATGATATTTTGACAAGCAACAGAGCATAAAGGTGCTTTTTCAGAACCTTTCCAAACACATACATCACCACAAATCCAGGCCAGCGCAGTATTCCAAGCCCAAACAGCAACAGGAAAGTTAAATGCTGAAATGATACCAACAATTCCAATTGGATGCCATTGTTCACGCATAACGTGTCCTGGGCGTTCCGAAGGAATGGTTTGTCCGTTTAACTGTCTAGAGAGACCTACTGCAAAGTCACAGATATCGATCATTTCTTGAACTTCACCATAACCTTCTTGTAATGATTTTCCCATTTCGTAGGAAACCAATTGACCTAACGGTTCTTTTAGTTCTCTTAATTTATTTCCAAATTGACGTACAATTTCTCCTCTTTGAGGTGCTGGCACTTTTCTCCACTCTTTATAAGTAGTTTGAGCAGTTTTGATAACCTTTTCATAATCTTCGCGAGATGTAGTAGTTACCTTACCTATTAATTTTCCATCAACAGGTGAATGGGATGAAATCATTTCACCTTCCGAAAACCAGTTACTTCCAGTTGAAGTTCCTTTATTTATTTCGTTAACTCCTAATTTTTCTAATGCATTTTCAATTCCAAATGCGTTTGCAATGGTAGCCATATTTTTTGTTTTTTGTTGTTCTAAATTTAGTCTGTAAAGGTACGAATTCCTTATAAGATTTTAAAGAATATTGAAAAATGAAAAAAAATGGTTAGCTTCTTTTACTTTTTGATTGTGATACTAGGATTGTTTGAATTAATCACTAATAAACCGATAATCTGTATCCATTATGGTACCGCAATTATCGCAGGTTCGCAATGCTTCTGAAACATAAAATTCTTTGAAATGGGGTTGAAAGTCTTTTTCTACATCCTGTAGTTCAAAATAAACTTCATAAAGTTTATGGTTACAATCATCACAAAACCACATTAAACCATCCTTAAGGTTTTTTCCTTTTCGAACGCGTTCTACCACTAAACCGATAGAACCCTCTGCTCTTACAGGAGAGTGTGGTGTATTTGCTGGAAGTAAAAACATGTCACCAGGTCCGAGTTTCATTTCTCGCTTTTGGCCGTCTTCTTGAATATTAACTTGAATATTGCCTTCTAATTGATAAAATAACTCTTCAGTTTCATTAAAATGATAATCCTTTCTTGCATTAGGTCCTGCAACGATCATCACTATATAATCCTTAGATGCAACATATAAATTTTTATTGGCAACAGGAGGTTTTAGCAAGTCTCTATTATCTTCTATCCACGTATTTAAATTAAAAGGTTTTGCGATATCCATAGACGTATTTTTATCTTAGTTTAGGTAAAAATACGTTAAATGGTTGAATTGTAAAAGTAATTTTATTTGCTATAGAAAAGTTGAGTGAAAAAGTAAGATCCGTTTTCATTTGGAATAATACCAAAACCTGAATGCGTATAATTACCTTCTATAACATGCTTGTGTGTTGGGCTATTTAACCAAGCAAATACTACCGCTTCTGCTGTTTCATATCCATTGGCAACATTTTCTCCTACGCGAATAGCTCCATTTTGTTTTAGAGCTTCTGAACGTTCACCAAAATTATCATGGTTAATCCGATTCAAATCAATCATATAATTAGTGTGTTGTACTGCATAAGCAGAGGCATATTGCTGATCTCTTTCAATAATTGGTAAATCTAAAGATGATCTATGTTCATTGACTAAAACAAGAATTTCATCAGCTAACTCCCAATTGGTTTCATGGGCTAAATTTAAATTGATAGTATAATCTGCTTCATCTAGAGTTATACTATCATCTTTTGAACAAGATGCTACCGTAAATAATAATACAATAGCAAGTAGGCTAGTTTTAAAAAGTTTCATAATCTGGGACATCAAATTTGGGGCTTGATGCGGGTACAAATATATAAAAAAAAACTAAAAAAATGCATTTCATCCTATTTATTGTGTATTTCGTCGATATTTTTGACTATAATTTTGGGGTTTTTCTTACATTTTAATTCTTACGAGCCTTGTAGTAACAATGCTTTTAGCTTATCTTAGCTTTTTTATAAAATATTTTACTATTGAAACGAATTTTAACGCTTTTAATCGGACTTTTTGTGCTTTTAAGCTATAATAATGATCAAAAACATCATTTTAAAGGAAACAATTCTTCTAAAAACAACTCAAAAAAACATGGTATAAAGTGCGAATTTGCAAAGTGGAAAGAGAATATGAATTTAACAGTATGTAATTTCTAGTTTGATGAAGCTAACTTCTCTTTTTTATTTGATTTTTATATTATTTTTTATTTCCTGTAAAAAATCAAAAAACGACATAGAACATCAATATCTATTAAAAAATTGGACGTTTTCTCAAGAAGGAGATTCTTTATGGATGCCAGCAATTATTCCGGGTACGGTACAAACCGATTTATTAAATCTAAAAAAAATCCCACAACCATTTAAAGCTAATAATGAAGATTCTATACAATGGATTTCTGAAAAGAATTGGTTTTACAAAACTCATTTTTTAGTTACTGAAGAGACCTTCCTAAAATCGAAACATTTTTTGCGCTTTGATGGTTTAGATACCTATGCATCCATTTTTTTAAATGATAGTTTAATTTTAAATACGAACAATGCCTTCAGAAGCTGGGAAGTAGATATAAGCGATATTTTACAATTTGAAAACGTTTTACGAGTTAAATTACATGCTACCGATTCAATTGAAAAAAAAGCAAGTAAGAAGCTAGATTACGAACTTCCAGAAGCTCCTCGAGTTTTTACTAGAAAACCACAATTTCAATATGGTTGGGATTGGGGACCAACTATTAAAACAATGGGGATTACTAAAAATATCGCTCTTATTTCTTATAAAAATATTCGATTTAAAGAAGTGTTTCTTAAAACGAATTTTATTTCGGATTCCATCGCTAATATTTCAGCTGAATTGACTATTCACAGCCAAAATAAACAAGAAACAACCATTAAAATCACGAATAATAATACAAAGGAAACGTTTACTTCCACCCTAGTAATTTCTCCAGATAAATCTGAATACAGCATTCCATTTACGATTAAAAATCCAAAGCTTTGGTGGACACATAATTTAGGAATACCTTTTTTATATGATATTGATGTGGAGCTTTTAAATGATGGTTATAAAAAAGAATCATTTTCAAAAAAATTAGGAATCAGATCCGTCGAATTGATAAGCGAAAAAGATTCCATAGGGGAAGGTTTTTATTTTAAACTTAACGGGAAGCCTGTTTATATGAAAGGTGCGAATTATATTCCTCAAAATATTTTTCTTCCTGAAGTTGATCAAGAAGATTATTCAAATCTCATCAATGATGTAGTGAATGCGAATATGAATATGCTTCGTGTTTGGGGAGGAGGAGCTTATGAAGCTGATTTCTTTTATCAACTTTGTGATGCACAAGGCATACTTGTTTGGCAAGACTTTATGTTTGCTTGTGCTATGTATCCAGGAGATAAAGCGTTTTTAGAAAACATCAAACAAGAAGCTATTGAAAACGTAAAAAGATTACGTCAACATCCCAGCATTGCATTATGGTGTGGGAATAATGAAAATAGTGAAGGTTGGTATCGTTGGGGCTGGAAAAATGGTAAAACGGAAGCGCAACAACAAGAAATCTGGGAGGGGTATTATGCGGTGTTCAACTATATTTTACCTCGTGTGGTTGATAGTTTAAATCCTTCTGTTTCCTATTGGGAAACCTCTCCCAAATTTGGACGTGGAGACGATCGGTATCAATTTGAGGGAGATGCTCATGATTGGTGGGTTTGGCATGACGGATATCCTTTTGAACATTATGAAGAGGAAGTTCCTCGTTTTATGAGTGAATTTGGATTTCAATCATTTCCTAGTTATGAAACCATTAAATATTTTACGGAATTAGATACCATTAATTTAAGTGATGATTCATTTGCTAACCATCAAAAACACGCTCGTGGGTTTTCTCTGATACGTGAATATATGGAACGTGATTTTCCTATCCCCAGTAAAGGGGCAGATTATGTGTATATGAGTCAGGTATTACAGGCTTATGGAATGACAAAAGGAATTTATGCGCATCGAAGAGCAAAGCCATACAATATGGGAACTTTATATTGGCAACTAAACGATTGTTGGCCTGCTGTTTCTTGGTCAAGTATTGACGGTTTGGGAAATTGGAAAGCCTTACATTATCAAGCGAAAAAAGCTTTTAAAAATGTAATTATTTCAACTTCAAAAAATAAAAAAGAATTAGATGTATACATTATTAACGACACCTTTTTTGAAATTAAAGATACGCTTGTAATTAGTCATTTAGATTTTAATGGGAACGTTCTTTTTAAAGAAGTAGCGCTTGTTTCAAGTCCTATAAATAGTAGTAAAGTTGTTTATAAATACCAATTAAAAAATAAAGAGTTCGATCATAACAATACTTTTTTAAAAATAATTTTTGGTGAATCTGAATACTACCATTATTTTGCTAAACCCAAAGATTTAAATTTAATAAACGATCCGTTAACTATTGAAACAGTTAAAAACAAGGATGGCTTTTTAATAAAGTTAAAATCAGAAACTTTACAAAAAAATGTATTTTTATTTTCTGAAGAAAAAGGAACTTGGCAGGATAATTTTTTCGACATACTCCCTGGAGTTTCAAAATATATTCAGTTTAAAACCGATGCTAAGGTAGTTTCAAAAATTAATTTTAAAACACTCAACCAATTTATCCAGCACTAATGCAAAAATTAATTTATTCGCTATTATTGGTAGGCTTTGCATTATTTTTGGGGTGTAAATCTACTGAAGTTAAAAATCTAGATTTAGTTCCTCCATTAATTCCTAAACCTCAAAAGTTAGAAATAAAAAAAGGTAATTTTAAAATAACCGAAAACTCTAGCGTTTTTTTTGAGGGAGAATTTACCATTGCTGGAGAATTTCTAACAAACTATATTCAAAACGGAAGTTCTTTTTTAATGAAAAATACTTCAGAAGAAACAGCAACGATTGCAATTAAAAAAGACAACACACTGCCTTTAGAAGGCTATACATTATCTGTTTCCGATTCAGGTATAATTATAAAAGCAAAAGATGCTTCAGGAGCTTTTTATGCGATACAAACTCTAAGGCAACTCATGCCGATATCACTAGAAAAACAAAAAGGATTTCAAAAAAAAGAATTTTATATTTCAAAAGTTTATATTAAAGATGCGCCTACGTTTAAATATAGAGGAATGCATTTAGATGTTGGAAGGCATTTTTTTTCAAAAGAGTTTGTAAAAGAATACATTGCAAATTTGGCGATGCTTAAAATGAATTATTTCCATTGGCATTTAACAGAAGATCAAGGTTGGCGAATTGAAATAAAACAATATCCAAAATTAACTGAAATTGGCGCCTATCGTGAAGAAACATTAATTGGTCATTTTAATGATGCCCCTATAGAATATGATGGTAAAAAATACGGTGGTTTTTATACCCAAGAAGACATTAAAGAAATTGTAGAATTTGCTAAAAAACATCAAGTAACCGTCATTCCAGAGATTGAAATTCCGGGTCATTCTCAGGCTGCAATTAGTGCTTACCCAGAATTAGGTTGTAGTGGCAAACAGGTCTCGGTTGCGAGAACTTGGGGTGTATTTCCTGATATTTACTGTCCTAATGAACAGACTTTTATTTTTTTAGAAAATGTATTGACTGAAGTGATTGATTTATTCCCAGGAGAATACATCCACATTGGAGGCGATGAGGCTCCAAAAAAACAATGGAAAGAATGTGATCATTGTCAAAGATTAATCAAAGATCTAGACTTAAAAGATGAACAGGGATTGCAAAGTTATTTTATTACCAGAATTGAAACGTTTTTAAATAGTAAAGGGAAAAAAATAATTGGTTGGGATGAAATCTTAGAAGGAGGTCTTGCGCCTAATGCTACGGTTATGTCCTGGCGTGGCACTCAGGGCGCTATTGATGCCGCCAAAGAAGGGCATGATGTAATACTTACTCCTAACTCCCATGCTTATTTTGATCATTATCAGTCAAATAGACAAGATGAACCTTTAGCAATTGGAGGATTTTTACCATTAAAAAAAGTATATAGTTTTAATCCTATTCCTCCTGAATTAATTAAAGAAGAGAAAAAATATGTATTAGGAGCTCAAGGAAACGTTTGGACTGAATATATGAAGACTGAAGACCAAGTAGAGTATATGGTTTTTCCAAGAATTTTGGCTATGAGTGAAGTATTGTGGAGTGGAGCAACAAAAAATATAGAAACAGGTTATCCAGAATTTCTATCCAGACTAGAACCTTTTTTAAAGAGACTTAATGTTTTAAATATTAATTATGCAAACCATTTGTATGAATTAGAAGCAGATTTAATAAAAGAAAAGGAAGAAGTTAGCTATCAATTAAAAACTTCCTTAGAAGGAATAGAAATAAAATATACAACCGATGGAACAGCTGTTTCCATTGATTCAAAACTGTATACAGAAAAAATTATAATTACTGAAGATACTAAAATTCATGCTGGTGTTTTTAAAAATAATGAACTGGTAAGTGATTCTTTTTCTGAAACAATTAACTATCATAAAGCCATCACGGGAAAAGTGGATTTAAATGCACTTCCTCATAAAGCGTATAATGCAGGAGGAAAAGAAGCGTTAATTAATGGTGTTAATGGGAGTAATCAAAGATATGGAGATAAAGAATGGTTAGGCTTTTGGGGAGAGAATTTAGAAATTACTATTGATTTAGGTGAATTAAAAACTATAAAAACCTTTGCATCCCGTTTTTATAACGCTACAGGACAATGGATTTATGCTCCAAAAAAAGTGAGCCTTTACAGCTCTGAAGATGGAAAAAAATATGATGCTTTAAAGAACGTTGAATTAGAAAATGATAAAATTATTATTGATGTTTATCTTGATTTTAATAAAATAGACACGCGATTTATAAAAATTGTAATCCCTAACTATGGAATTATCCCTGAAGGTAAACAAGGAGCAGGTAATAAAGCTTGGACTTTTATTGATGAAATAATTATAGAATGATAGTAGAAATTTGTGCCAATTCTTTTGAAAGTTCTCTAGCTGCTGAAAAAGGGGGAGCTCATCGCATAGAGTTGTGTACGCAACTTGCTTTTGGTGGATTAACCCCATCGCATCAATTAATTAAAAAAGTAATCGCTGAATTGAATATTCCTGTCCATGTGCTAATTAGACCACGAAAAGGAAGTTTTTGCTATACAGAATTTGAATTAAACAAGATGATTAGTACTATTAATTTTTGTAAAAATACAGGTTGTCAAGGAGTAGTAAGTGGAGTTTTAACTTCAGGGAATAGAATTAATATAAGTGCAACTAAGCGATTAATCAGTGCTGCAAAAGGAATGGATTTTACATTTCATAGAGCTTTTGATTGTGCCGAAAATCCCATTGAATCTTTAGAACAATTAATCGATTTAAAAATAAAAAGAGTATTGAGTTCTGGTCAAAAACAGACTGCTTATAATGGTCTTTCCTTATTAAAAGAAATGAATAAATTATCCAATGGTAAAATTGAAATTATGCCAGGAAGTGGGATTAATCTAGAAAACGCACTCTGTTTTAAAGACCAAGGTTTTTCTAGTATACATTTATCTGCAACGCTTCAAAAAAAAGAAAATTCTACTTCATTCTTTGAGGGAGGAACCGAAAGTGTTTCAGATTTAAAAACTATTAAACAAATTATAGAACTAGTTGCTAAAAATTAAAGTTTCCAATTCGTATAAGGCATTTTAGAAAGCTGCGAGTTGTAATATCGAACGTCACCAGTTACCTCTTTACCTAACCAATCGGGTTTTATAAACGCTTCATTCTCGTCCGATAATTCAATTTCTGCTATTATTAGCCCTTCATTTTTAGCAAAAAATTCGTCTATTTCAAAAAAGTGAATGCCTTTTTTAACTTCATATCTTATTTTTTCAATAAGATTCGGTTCACATAATCTTAATAGCATTTTGGCTTCCTCTAAGGGAATTTCTTTTTCCCATTCGAACCTAGTAGTTCCTTCTTTATTCGAGATTCCTTTTACGGTAATAAAAGCTTCCGTTCCTTTTATCCTAATTCGAACTGCACGCTCTTTATGAGTGTTTAAAAACCCTTGAACGATCCTAGTCTCATTGTGTGCTTCTTTTTTATAGTTATCTGAAACTATTAAAAATTTTCGTTCAATCTCTATCATAACTATTTTTTGTGAAGATTTTTAGTTCTCCAAGGTGAGTTTTTCTATTTTTATCTGCACAAGATTAATCTTCTGCTTTATGATCAAATACAATTCTATAGCTTGTAATCTGATTTAAGTCCATAAATACTATTATGTGTCTAATATATTATAAATTTATAGGATGAAGGAAGAACTTCTACAAAGAAAGATAATACATGTTGATATGGATGCATTTTATGCATCTGTAGAGCAACTAGATAACCCCGAATTACGAGGGAAACCAGTTGCTGTTGGAGGGAGTTCTGAACGTGGTGTAGTAAGTGCTGCTAGTTATGAGGCTAGAAAATTTGGAGTCCGGTCCGCTATGAGTAGTGTTATAGCTTTAAAAAATTGCCCAGAACTCATCTTTGTAAGTTCAAATTTTAAACGCTATCACGAAGTATCGAATCAAATTAGAAAAATTTTTTTTGAGTTTACTGATAAAGTTGAACCATTGTCATTAGATGAAGCCTATTTAGACGTTACACATAATAAAAAAGGAATTCCAAGCGCTACATTAATAGCGGAAGAAATTAGAAAAAAAATAAAAGAAAAAACAGGCTTAAATGCTTCAGCTGGAATATCTATCAATAAATTTATTGCGAAAATTGCTAGTGATATTAATAAACCAAACGGACAAAAAACAGTACCTCCAAGTGAGGTTATTGATTTTTTAGAACAGCTAGATATTAAGAAATTTTATGGTGTTGGAAAGGTGACCCTAAAAAAAATGTACCGTCTTGGAATCTTTACAGGAAAAGACCTAAAACAGAAAACAGAAGAATTTTTAAACACGCATTTTGGAAAAAGTGGGCTTTTTTATTATCACGTTGTAAGAGGAAAACATTTTAGTGAGGTTAAATCTTCTAGAACACGGAAATCTTTAGCTGCCGAACGTACTTTTAGTGAGAACATTACTTCAGAAATATTTATGATAAAAAAACTAGAAGATATTTCTAAAGAGGTAGAAAAACGACTTAAAAAAAGTAAAGTAGCCGGAAAAACAATCACTCTCAAAATTAAATACAGTGATTTCACCTTGCAAACTAGAAGTAAAACATTACCCTATTATATATCAGATAAAGATGTAATAGTAGAAACTGTTAAAGATTTGTTATTTCAATCGGGTATGAAAAATTCGGTACGATTATTGGGAATTTCACTTTCGAACCTCAACACTGATAAAGGGAAAGGAACAAAAGAGAAGGTGGTAGCTGTTCAACTAAAATTTGAGTTTTAAATAAATTTATAATATATATGTGAGAAAATTACTTAAAAATATTTATTAACCCTAATAACTCACAGTATGAACACAGTAAAAAAATTAAAAATTGCTTTAGTTAGTATTACATTAATCCTTTCTTGTAAAAATGAAGAAAATTCTTCAACAAAAAATATCATAAATTCTGAAGATGATATCGCAATCATTGATCTTAAAACTGATGATGAAAATACAGAAATTGACTATTTATATGTTACCTCAACATCAGGACTAAGTTTAAGGGAATATGCTAATTTACAAAGTGAAAAACTAGCCATTATGCCTTATGGTACGAAAGTGAAAATAATTTCATCCGAATTAAACCCAACAATGAAAGTTGGAGAAATTTCTGGCGGTATGGACCATATTGAATTCAATCATAAAAAAGGATTTGCATTCAATGGATACCTTTCACAATATTTCCCTCCAGAAAAAGGAATTTCAGCAAAAAAATATGGCGAAGAATTACTATTGCTATTTCCAACAGTTAACTATTCCGAAACTATAAGTGGTACTGCAAGTAATCCAATTAATACTGAAATATTAGCCCTCCCAGAAATGCAATGGCATGAAGCTTTTTATATGGCTCAACAATTATTTAATATCCCTAAAAAATTTGTATTTCCTTCTTTAAAAGGAACAGATAAAGAGATTGTATTGGGGGGAGAATTAAAAAAAGAAAGTAGGGTTAGTGAATTACAAATTACAAGAAAAAATGAGCTACTATCAAAAATAAAATACAAATATAAAAACAAAGGATTTACTAAAATAGTATCTATTTATAAAGAAGGAGGCAAGATAATTATAGAAAATGTCGAAGAAATTAAATAAGTTAAATTTTATTTTTAAAAGAAGTTGTTATAAAAATAGACTGGTTTTTACTTTTATTTTAACTCTTTTACAGTATGTTACGCTTGTGTGTTTTACATTTGCAAAAAGAAAAAAGAATGCTAGGTAAAGGAACAAAATTATACAGTATTTTAAGGTTAAAATGTCCAAGGTGCAATGAAGGTGATTTTTACAAAGGCCATCCTTACTCATATTCAGGTATGGGGAAGGTCAAAGAAAATTGTTCAGAATGCAAACTTAAATACAATATTGAACCCTGGTTCTTTCAAGGCTCCTATTATGTAGCCTATGCTTTGGGTGTGGCCTTATTTATTGCTGTTTGCGTGCTGAAATTAATTTTCTTCCCAAATATGGGTCCTGGCACTTTATTAATTTCAGTTATAGTATCATTTATAGTTTTTTCTTTAAGTATATATGCTTTATCAAAAATAATTTGGATTAACTTTTTTGTTAAATATGATCCCGATTTTTTGAAAAATAAATAAATACCCAAAATTGATTTGATAATCTTTCAACTATAAAAAAGCTACTTATAAAATAGAACCCATTTAAGCACAAACTAAAAAGAGCTGTTTGTTACTTTTCCTTCTAAGTAATTTAAAAGAAAAGGTTTTAGATTTACATAATGTTATAGGGTTTAAAAGAGAGTTGAGGTGATCTTTTTGAAGCCCAATTGCATCCGTCCAGATTAGTCATGGCAAAACTTTTAAAAAAGCTTGAAGACCAAGATAAAATAGAGCTCAATAGAAAACATTAAGATTAATAACATTATTTAGTGTTATTATTTCTCCTTCTTTTTCATAAATTAGATCCAACAAATTATTAATATAATCTCTAAATATGGATACTCCAGATCATATAGATGTCAATGGCTTTAAACATATCTCCTTCCATATAGATACGTATTCAGAAGACGAATTAATTTCTAAAAGTGAATCGTTTTATAAATGGCTTGACAAAAGAAGATCGGTAAGGGATTATTCAGATAAACGGGTCCCTAAAAAAATAATTGAAAACATAATTAATAGTGCATCAACAGCACCCTCAGGAGCACATAAACAACCATGGACCTTTTGTGCAGTATCCAATCCACTCATAAAATCACAAATCCGAAAAAAAGCAGAAATTGAAGAAAAAGAAAGCTACGATTCTAGGATGAGTGATCGTTGGAAAAAAGACCTGGAACCATTAGGAACAAACACGAATAAACCCTTTTTAGAAACTGCTCCTTGGTTAATTATTGTTTTTAAAAAAGCTTACAATTTAGATGAAAACGGAAATAAGCAAAATAACTATTACGTTAACGAATCTGTTGGTATCGCTTGTGGAATGTTGATTTCTGCTATTCACAATGCAGGTTTAGTTACACTTACACACACGCCAAGTCCAATGAGTTTTTTATCAAAAATTCTAAATAGACCAAGTAATGAAAGAGCATTTCTATTACTTCCAGTAGGCTATCCTAAATTTCCAACTTACGTTCCAGATATAAAAAGGAAATCCTTAAATAAAATTTCGGAATTCTATGAATAGCAAAGACAAAAACTATTTGTATTGCCTACTTTTGTATATTGTATAGTGTTTTTTTAGTAATTTATAAAAAATTATTCCCATGTTATATTCGTTTTCTAATTTTAAAAACAAAATAATTTAGAAGTATATTAATAAAATCGTGTAAAGCAGAAAAAGATGAAAGTAAAACAATTATTTACAGAATGCATTGCAGAAATGGCTTATTATATGGAGTCCAATGGAGAAGCGGCAATAGTTGATCCATTAAGAGAAACGGAACCCTATTTAAGAATGGCTGAAGCCGATGGAGCAAAAATAAAATATATTTTTTTAACTCACTTTCATGCTGATTTTGTTTCTGGTCAATATGACTTAGCTCAAAAAACTGGAGCAAAAATTGTTTTTGGTCCAAATGCAACCGCAGAATATGATATTTATAATGGGGTAGATGGCGAAGAATTTTTTGTTGGAGATGGGAAAGTTACATTAATACATACTCCTGGTCATACAATGGAATCTTCTTCTTATTTAATAACTGATAAAGATGGTAAAACTCCATATGTATTAACTGGTGACGCTTTATTTATCGGTGATGTTGGTCGGCCAGATTTAGCAGTAAAACAAGGTGCCTTAACGGAATTAGATTTAGCAGGTCATTTATTCGATTCGCTAAGAAATAAAATAATGACTCTACCAGATGATATACTTATATATCCAAATCATGGTGCTGGTTCCTCTTGTGGTAAAAACATGAGTACAGATACTTTTGATACTTTAGGAAATCAAAAGAAAACCAATTATGCTTTAAGAGAAGATATGACGAAAAAGGAGTTTATTGATGAGGTAACCTCTGGATTAAAACCACCACCACAGTATTTTCCAAATAATGTTAGAATGAATAAATCAATAAATACTAGTATTGATGAAGTATTACACAAAGGAACAACACCTTTAGACGCCTCAACATTTAAAGATATGAGTGAGCAAAAAGACATATTAGTTATTGATACTCGCTCTAAAGAATCTTATATTAATGAAGGTACTGTTCCAGGCTCGTGGTATATTGGTATTGATGGTAATTTTGCCCCTTGGGTTGGAGCTATTATTTTAGATATTAACCAAAAAATTATATTTATTGCTGATGATGAATTACGTGTTAATGAAATTGTTACTCGTTTTTCTAGAGTTGGATATGATCAAACTTTAGGGTATTTAAATGGGGGGCTTACTGATTGGAAAGCAAAAGGTTTTGATGTTGACTATATAGGTTCTGTATCGGCTGATGAATTTACAAATATGTTAGCTAAAGGGTCTGTTGAAAAACCTATTGATGTGCGTAGAGAATCTGAATATTTATCAGAACATGTTTTAGGAGTAGAGAATTTTCCTTTGGATTTTATTCATACTAATTTTGCGGAAATTGATCCTAAAAAAGAGTATTTCCTACATTGCAAAACAGGATATCGTTCTCTAATTGCTTCATCAATTTTTAAAGCAAATGGTGTAAAAAAAGTAACTGATATAAGAGGTGGATATGAAGCCATTACAGAAACCAAAGCAGTGCTTTCAGCATTTGTTTGCCCAACAACAATATTATAAATAAGTCCAAATATTTATAGTAACTGGCGATTTTTATAGCTGATTTTCACTAAATTATAATGGTGACCTTTGTTACTCTTTAATTGATAAAAGCTACCTATTTTTGCAAAGTGTGAAACAGAGAAAACTTAATTATCAAAAATAAACATGAAAAATATTACTCCCTTAGAATTTAAAAACCAAATTGAAAGTGACACAAATTCAGTTATTATTGATTGTAGAACTTCGATAGAATGGGAAGAAGGAATTATTGAAAACTCCATATTATTAGATCTTTTTGACTCTAATAATTTCATGCAAGAATCTGAAAAGTTAGATACAACCAAAAACTATTATATTTATTGTAGAAGTGGTGTCAGAAGTGTTACTGCTTGTCAAATTTTAGAGTCTTTAGGTATTAAAAATACTTTTAATTTATTAGGAGGAATTATGAGTTGGAAACATAAAGTTGTTCCTCCTAACAATTAATAAATTCCTATAAATCTACTAAATGGTTTTAAATGAAGCTTTTTGGGACAACAAATATAAATCTGGAAAAACTGGCTGGGATATCGGGTCTATTTCAACTCCATTAAAAAAATACTTTGATCAATTAACAAATAAGGAATTAAAAATATTGATTCCGGGTGGAGGAAATTCTTATGAAGCTGAATATCTTCATAAACTAGGATTTAAAAATGTTTATGTTGTGGATATCTCCTCAACAGTGTTAACTAATTTTCAAAAAAGAGCACCAAGTTTTCCAAGTCATCATCTCATAAACACTGATTTTTTTGGATTAAAGGATTCTTTTGAACTCATCATTGAACAAACTTTTTTTTGCGCAATTCATCCTAGTCTCCGGCCAAAATATGCTTTAAAAATGAGTGAATTATTACTTAATAATGGAAAGCTAGTAGGGTTATTTTTTAATATTCCACTTTTTGATGATCACCCTCCATTTGGCGGAACTAAAAAAGAATACATTCCCTATTTTAAACCTTATTTCAAACTTGAGATTATAGAAAATTCCTATAATTCTATTTTAGAAAGAAGACCTAATGAGTTATTTATAAAATTTATTAAAAAATAACATGAAGTTCTTTAGCGTTATTTTTATTGAGAAGTAAGAATACAACAGATTTATTTTGATGCGCTATAGCTTATAAATCCAGCTGGCAGGATTCATTTTTTTGTCGTTTTGATAAACTAAAAACTTAAGAATCGATTTACCGGAACTTCCTTTGGTGGCTACAGATCCTATTTCTTGTTTGGTCATAACTTTATCACCTTTTTTAACGGTAACGTTAATCATGTTTTGGTAAATAGTTATATAATCACCATGTTGAATAAAAACAGCTTTAGCTGCTCCTTTAATTTTCTGAATTTCCATCACTTCTCCATTAAAAACGGCTCTAACTTTAGCGTTTTTTTCGGTAGTAATTTCAACGCCACTGCAGTAGGTGGTCACATTGGGTAATTGTGGGTGTTGGGTATTTCCAAAACGTTTAACAACGACTCCATTTTTTACTGGCCAAGGGAGTTTTCCTTTATTTTTTGTGAAATCGACTGCAATTAGTTTGGCTTCAGGTGTAAGAGCAAGCTTTTTTGATGAACTTAATTTAGCACCTCTTTTCTTTGCGATTTTCTTATTAGCAGCTGTAATTGCAGCTCTAATTAATTTTTCGATTTCTCGATCTATCTTAATAGCTTCTTTTTGCTTTTTTTGTATTTGACGAGCAAATTTATTTTCGTCTTTTTTTAAAGCTAATACCAGCTTACTTTGATCTTCTAGTTCTTTTGAAAGTTTTGTTTTCGCTAGTTTATTGTCATCTATAAGAATTTCTTTTTTGTTTTTATCTTCAGTTAATACTTGGTTTAATTCCTCTAAAACAACAGACTTTTTCTTAATATTCTCTCCTTGTAATTTTCGGTGTTTAGCATATTGGTTCATATACTGAAGTCGCTTATATCCTTGTAAGAAACTTTCAGAAGATAATAAAAACATAATTCTACTATGCTGAGATTTGCTTTTGTATGATTTTAAAATCATCGATGCATAATCTTCTTTTAAATCTTTTAATTCGGTTTCTAAGAGATTAATTTTTGTCCGGTTGTTATTGATCTCCCGCGAAAGGTAATTAGCTTGTTGGTTGGTAACTCTTATTAAATTTTGACGAGCTATAATTTTACTATTTAAATCTTCTACTTGAGTTAAAACTGATTTTTCTTCTTTTTGAGTAGCGAATAACAAATTGTTAATTTGTTTAATTTCATTTAGTATAGCTTGCCTTTTTTCTTCTAATTCTTTCTGCTTATTAACTTGTGAAATCCCTGAATTAAAATAGAAAAAAGATAAAAAAACAAAAAGATATTTATAGAAATTAGTCATTTAATTTAGTTGTATTTCTTTATAACCATTAGGAATAGTAAACGGAAAACGAATGGACACATTCCAATCTATCTTTTTATAGTTGACTACTATTTTAGTTTGTTCGTCTTCCTGTATAGCAACAATTTTAATCTCTGAAGGATAATAACTACCTTCTATGCGTTGATAATCTCCATAATTAATAATAAACATTCTGTTGTCTATTGGTTGAGATAAAGACTCAGAAGCAATTTTAAAATTGTCTGGATTCACAAGTAGAGAATGAATAAAATCATGAAACTGTATTTTAGGTTGCAACCTGTATTTATTATCAACAACATCTGTTTTATATGTATAATCCAATTCGAAAATGGATTGACCCAATAAGATCCCTTGTGCTTTCTCAAAGTTTATTTCGGTACCTAACCAATCACTTAGTAATGAAAAGTCACCGTCGAAATAAGTATTAGAAATAGTTTCGTAATAACGAACAGATGCTGGTGTAATATAAAGTTTAGCAAGTGTAATTCCTAAAAGAGAAGCTTTAATCCATATTTTTTTGTCCTTCTCCATTCGCAAACTAACCGTAAGTCTTTGTATATCATTATCCCTTTCATAAACTACATGCATTCTAGCAGCAATGATAGAAAAATCGGATTGGGCATCGTCATGCGTTTTAATAATATCTTTTGAAGACATACTAGGGTTAGCAATCTCCGATCCAACAATCATTTTACCACCACCACAAGAAGTAATGAATAAAAACATCAATAAAAATACACTAAGTTTTAAGTTCATTTTTAAGGTTTAATTATCTGTTTTTTGATTGATAATCGATAACTCTGAAGCTTTTTTATGGTACAATTTTGCTTTTTTTGTATTCCCTTTTAAAGTATAAGCTATGGTTAATTGTTGATAAAAATCGTATTCCATTTTAGGGTCATCAAATAAATAATCCAATCCTGTTTCTAAAACTTCAATCGCTTGATCGACATTTTTCAATTCATTGTTTGCAACTCCGTTTACTAAATATAATAAAGGTTGGGCAGGAAATATTTCTAATCCAACATCACTTAAAACAATAGCGTCTTTATATTTCTCAACTTCAATTTGCAATAATATGGTGTTTTTTAATAAGCCAAAGTTGTCGGAATCACTTTTAGTTCCTTCTATATAAAAGTTTAGAGATTTTTCTTTATCCCCTTCCAATAAATAAAAATCTCCTAACAATAAATAAGTTTGACTGTCGCCACCTTTTAATCCATTAGTGATTAATCCATCAATTTTGGTTTTATAACTAGGGTTGTTTTTAGCAAATAAAAGAAAATCTTCTAAAACTCTATTCTTACTTTTGCGCTCTATTTGATTGGAAGAAAATATAATATTCATAGATTTAATCGCCTTTTCAGATTCTCCATCTTCTAAATAATACTTATACAAAGCAAAATGAACTAACTGAGAGTTTGGCATTTGTTTGATAAGTTCTTTTGCAATTTCAAAGGCTTTTCCGGAATTACCTTCTTCACTATATAAAAAAATTAAATTGAGGTATTCTTGCTCACTTTTAGGATTTTTATCTATTTTTTTTTCTAGCTTACTTATTGCCTGCGAAGTGTTTCCAGTAACTCGATAAATTTGAGATCGTAGTGCGTTTCTATAATTACTTTCGCCCCAATCTTCGTCTAATTCGTCTAATATAACTAATGCCTTATCATATTGTTTTGTGCGATGATATAAATTAGCTAAGTCTTCTTTATAATCCGAATCTTGTAATATTAATTTTTCAACTAATAGAATAGCTGCATCGTAGTTTTTATCTTCATAATAGATCTCATATAAAGCTTCCAAAACTTCTATCTTTTCTGGACTCCATTCTAAAACACGGTTATAATTATTTTCAGCTTCTTCATAACGTTTTAAAGCGGCCAAGTTTTTACCTTTTTCAAAATAAACTACTGCTTTATTTTCTTGATTATCTTTCGCTGCAACTTCAGCTTTATCAAGTGCATTTAAAGCCAGTTCATAATTTTCTATACTTTTTTGTTTTAGTGCTTCGAAAAAGTTTTCTTGGAAAGTATCGCTTGTATTTCCTAAATCATCGTTTGGAGGACGGTCTTGTGCATAGGCATTTATTGGAACCCATATAATCCCAATTAAAAAAAGAGTTAGAAGTATAAATTTAATTTTCAATTATTTTTATTTTAAAGCTGAATAATCCCCAATACTAACATTGGTAAAATTACCATCAAAAGTTGCGTGGTTCCCAATCATCGCATTGTCTAAGATAGCATTTTTTATAAGTGTATGAGTTTGTATTATACTATTTTTAACGTTACTGTCTTCTATGATAGTATTTGCTCCAATCGAAGCGAAGGGACCAACTGTACTATTTTTTAAGGTAACTCCTGCTCCTATAAAACAAGGCTCGATAATTTTTGAATTATTTAAATTAAGAGTATCTGAAACTAAATTTTCCTTGCTTTTATTTAAAAAGCCTAACATTCTACGATTGGTTTCTATAGTTACCTCCTTATTTCCGCAATCCATCCATTCATCAACTGCACCTGTTTTAAAAACTTTACCCTGAGCCATCATTCTTTTTATACCATCATTTATTTGGTATTCACCACCATTTATAATATTATTATCAATTACATATTGTAACTCTTTTTTTAGTACTGCAACATCTTTAAAATAATAAATACCGATAACCGCTTGGTCACTTACAAACTCAGTTGGTTTTTCAACCAGTTCTGTAATTTCATTATTTTCATTTAGATTCACAACGCCGTAGGCTTCAGGATTGCTAACTTTTTTAGTCCAAATAACACTATCGGCATTTTTGTCTAAATCAAAATCTGCTCTAATTAATGTATCGGCATAAGCGACAACGGCAGGTCCAGAAAGAGAATCTTCTGCACACATTATGGCATGTCCTGTCCCTAAAGGATTTAATTGTCTATAGATACTAGCTTTGGCTCCAAGATCAGAGGCTAACTCTTTTAGGCTCTTTGTCACATCCTCTCCAAACCAAGCTGGATCTCCTAAGATAAAAGCAATTTCTTCGATAGGTTCATTTAATAATCCTACTATATCTGCCACCAAGCGATGAACTATAGGTTTTCCGGCTACTGGTATTAAAGGTTTTGGAACTGTTAAACTGTGGGGTCTTAGACGTGAACCACGTCCTGCCATTGGTACTATTATTTTCATAGTCTTGCCTGCAAAAGCAGGTGTTTTTTTAATTAATATCTATCTTTAAAATCCCTCCACAAAAAAGAGATATTATTTCTTTTTTTTAAAATTCCTGCTTTCGCAAGAAATTATTACTTCACTCCAGTACTTCCGAATCCTCCAGCACCTCTTTCTGTTTTATCTAATACCTCTACCTCTTGCCATGATACCCTTTCGTGCTTTGCAATAACTAATTGAGCAATACGTTCTCCATTTTCGATGGTAAAGTTTTTATTGGAGAGATTCACTAAAATTACTCCAATTTCACCTCGATAATCAGCATCTATAGTTCCTGGAGCATTTAAAACAGTAACACCTTTTTTCGCAGCTAATCCACTTCTTGGCCTTACTTGAGCTTCAAGACCTATTGGCAATTCGATAAAAAGACCTGTTTTTATGATGGTTCTTTCTAATGGTTTTAATGTAACGGCGATCTCTATATTGGCTCTTAAGTCCATTCCAGCTGAAGCAAGAGTCTCATATTCAGGTAGTGAATGCTTAGATGTATTTATTATTTTTATATTCATTTATTATTGATTTAAAACAAATTAGCTTGTTTTTATCTCTTAATTAGCTGTTTGATATCCTTCTTTTCTGAAACAATAATCATACCTAAAAATACCATTAACAATAATGTTCCTATCCAAATATTTCCTTGAAAGACATAGTATGAAAGTACCGAAAATACGATTGATAGCAAAAGGTAAAAACCTATTTTTTTTAGATCATATGGGACCTTGTAATATTTCCTTCCTAAAAAATAAGAAACTAACATCATACTGCTGTAAGCGGCTAAAGTTGCGATTGCAGATCCTCTATAACTAATTATTGGGATTAATAAAAAATTCAATGTTAATGTTATTACTGCACCAAAGACTGAAATATACGCACCAAACTTGGTTCGATCCGTCACTTTATACCAAACCGACAAATTATGATAGATTCCTAAACATAGGTTTGCTAGTAAAATGACAGGAACAATCACTAAGGCTTCCCAAAAACTGCTGTCTGGAATTAATATTTGTTTGAATATATCTAAATAAACAACTACAAATAGTAATATAAAGCTTCCTAAAATGATAAAATATTTTGTGATTATTGCATAGGTTTCTTTTGCGTTTTCGCTTTTAGAATGATTAAAGAAGAAAGGTTCAATCCCCAATCGGAAAGCAGTTGCAAATAAGGTCATAAATACTCCTAACTTATAACATGCAGCATACATTCCTAACTCAGAATCTGCAATATTTGAAGGTAATAAGTACTTTAATAAAATTTTATCAAACGCTTCATTAATTGAAAAAGCAATTCCAGCTATTAATACTGGTAAAGCATATTTCATCATTTGTTTCCAAATATTAATATCAAATGAAAATTTAATTTTAAAATAAAGGGGTAGCAACATTATAAAAGTAATGCTACTGGCAATTAAATTTGAAATAAATACATAAGCTACTTTTCCTTCCTCTAAATTAATAGCATCCCAAAAAGAATTGTTAGTGTCTTTAGCCCAAAGAGGTAGCACTAAAAAGAAAAATAAATTAAAGCTCAAATTAATACATACATTAACTATTTTGATGATGGCATAACGAGAAGATTTTTCATTGGTACGTAACCAAACAAAAGGAATCACCACCAGTGCATCTAATGCTAATATTAACAATCCGTAGATAATGAAATCTACATGAAAGTTTAAGAATATTGACATTTCTGTTTTAAGTGAAAGTGTTAAAACTAAAAAAATAAGTGTGGAAATCGTAAGTGATGTTAAGGCAGTAGACTGAGTTTTTTCTTTTTTATAATCCTCTTTATTTATAAATCTAAAAAAAGCTGTTTCCATTCCATAGGAAAGAAGTACGTTCCCCAAAATCAAAAAAGCCATCAACGAAGCATATACTCCAAATTGTTCTTTCCCCAGAACCAAAACATATAATGGCACCAAAACAATAGCTAAGGCTCTAGGTAGAACTGTAGCTAGACCATATATAAATGTTTGTTTAAAGAGCTTTTTAAAAACGTTCAATTCTTTTTAT
>CAJXVL010000012.1 GCA_913061205.1 uncultured Flavobacteriaceae bacterium
ACAATTTGTACTTAGCAATGCTTATTACAGTTCAGATTTAAAAACTTATGGCAAGCTACTAAGTCAAGCAAAAGATCGACTCGTTTTATTAAAAAAAGAAAAAGACAGTATTTATAAAATTGTATTTAAGCAAGACTCTATAAATAATAATAAAATTAGGATCCAAAAATTAAAAGAGAATCAATAAAAAATTAATGAATAACTCTCCGTATAATTAAAGGTTGAAATCTCTTCTGTAATTTTTTGTAACTCGTTCTATAGTTTTGTTAGTAGGTGTGAATTTAAAATCAATTTCTTTTTCAATCTTTGAAGCATCGTAAAATGAATTTTTATACAGACTCCTTACCGTAGCTTTTAGTAATTTCCTTTTTATTTTAAAGATTTTGTAAAAAAACCAATCCAGGTTTGCAAAACTGATCATGATCCATTTAGCAATCGTTTTGTTGGGAGGTTTTTTATTTAAACCATCAGATATTTTGGTAAGTAACTCTTTATAATAGATGTTCTTAGCAACTAAGATATAAGCTTCGTTTTTGATAGGACTAGAAGTTAAGTTAATCATTACTTTAACGACATCTTTTACATCTACAATGGAGACTCCACCTGGAGTGAAATAACGCAAGCCTTTAGAAATAGTTCGAAAAATACCTCCACTTGCCGAATTCCAAATTCCTTCTCCAATAATAACTCCTGGATGAACAATAATAGCATCTAACCCTTCTTGAGTTCCACGCCATACTTGCATTTCGGCTTCATGTTTGGTAATTGCATATACACTGTTTTTCTCTTCAGGGTTAAATTCTGTTTCTTCAGTAGATAAAGATTCATCAGTTGTTTTACCCAATGTAGCAATAGAACTGATATAACAAAGTTTTTTCACTCCTTCTGTCAAGCAAAAGTTTACCACATTGGCGGTTCCTTCAATATTTACTTTTTTAAGTACCGAATAATGCCTTGGGTTAAAACTTATAAAAGCAGCACAGTGATACACGTATTCAATATTTTTAAAAGCAGCTTCTAAGGTAGTTACATCCGTAATATCTGCTATTATCCACTCTATTTTGTTAAATAGAGTTTGCGTTTCGTAGGTGTCATAAGAAAACACATTTTTTACAGCGTCTAAATCGCTAGAAGCTCTATGTATTGCTCTTACTTTCTCGCCATTATTAACAAGTGTCAGTAATAAATGTGCCCCTACTAATCCAGTTCCTCCAGTTACTAATATCATAAGAGCAATTTAAGGTTTTTTGATTTAATGTTTTATCTTAAAATATAGAAATATATCTTTGTTGAAATTTAAAAATAATGGAGTTGATAAATTTTGTTGAAGAATTGCAATGGAGAGGAATGATTCACGATGTGATGCCAGATACCGATAAGCACCTTATGGAAAAAATGCGTACAGCATATGTAGGTTTTGATCCAACTGCAGATTCGCTTCATATCGGTAATTTAGTACCTATTATGCTATTAGCGTTCTATCAACGTAGTGGCCATAAACCTATCGCTTTAGTCGGAGGAGCAACTGGAATGATTGGAGATCCATCAGGAAAATCTAACGAGCGTAATTTATTAGATGAAAAAACACTGCGATACAACCAAGAGTGTGTGCGCAAACAATTGGCTCAATTTTTAGATTTTACTTCTGGTGCAGAAAATGAGGCAGTGATGGTGAATAACTATGACTGGATGAAGAATTTTAGTTTTCTAGAGTTTATTCGTGATGTTGGAAAACACATTACTGTAAATTATATGATGGCGAAAGATTCAGTTAAAAGCCGATTAACCAATGAAGGCGAGGGAATGTCATTTACTGAATTCACCTATCAGATGGTACAAGGATATGATTTTCTTCATTTATATAGAACTCATGATTGTACTTTAGAAATGGGAGGCAGTGATCAATGGGGGAATATTACAACAGGTACAGAATTAGTTCGTCGCATTGGAGGTGGCAAAGGGTATGCTTTAACTTGTCCATTAATTACTAAGAGTGATGGAAGTAAATTTGGGAAAAGTGAAGGCGGAAATATTTGGCTAGATGCCAACCGAACTTCCCCCTATAAATTTTATCAATATTGGATTAATACCAGTGATGAAGATGCGGAGAAATATATAAAAATATTTACTTTTTTAGATAAAGAAACGATAGACGCTTTAGTTTTAGAGCATAAAGAAGCACCCCATATGCGTTTACTTCAAAAGCAATTAGCAGATGAGGTTACTGTAACGGTTCATAATGAAGAAGCTTTAGAGAACGCAATTAAGGCTTCTAATATGTTATTTGGAAAATCTACTTCTGAAGATTTAAAAAATCTTGATACTAGTACTTTTTTAGATGTATTTGAAGGAGTTACCCAAGCAGAAGTTTTAAAATCTGAAATAGAAAGTGGTATAGATATCATTGGAGCATTGGCTGAAAAAACGAATTTTTTAAAATCGAATGGGGAAGCAAGGAGAGCATTAAAAGAAAATTCAGTCGCTGTTAATAAAGAAAAAGTTTCTGAAGGTTTTAAAATAACTACTTCAGATTTAATTAATGATCAATTTGTACTGTTACAAAGAGGTAAGAAAACTTATTTTATTATAAAAGTAGTATAAAAAAACCTCCATATTGAACGAACGATTTAGAGAATATTTCTAGCTAAAAAAATAGAAATTAATTAGGCTTCCAAAATAATGATGTGCCTTAAGAATAAATGCTAAAAACATTTATTTTGACCCATTAGATTACCATTAGATTGCATCCGCGAATATCACTATCGTCAAATCTTCCTAAAACTTCGAAACTACCATCCTCTTGTACTTTTCCTAAATCTTGAGTAGCTATAAAAGAGCAAGAGTTAATATTGGCAAGATCGATGACATTGATACCACCGGTTTTATTAAATATTAAAGTTTGAGCATCTTCTGTGTCTCTGGTAAGGATTTTCATCCAGGGAGGACAGTTAAAAATTCCATTTCCTTTAGAATAGGCTTGCGAAAGTAATTCCGTCATTCCGTATTCACTATAAATGGAAGCAACTCCAAATCCCTTTTTTAATGATTCTTGTAGTTCTTCTTTTACCATTTCTTTCCGTCGACCTTTCATTCCTCCAGTTTCCATGATGATGGTATTTTTTAATTCAAATTGTTTCGTTTCAATTAAATCTAATAAGGCATAAGAAACTCCAAGCAATATTGTTTTTTGTTTGGCTTTTTCAAGGTATTCTAATTTTTCAATTAGTGAAGAAATATCATTCAAGTAAAATCCGCTATTACTGTTTTTACTTTGTTGTATAAGTGTATCAACCATATAAATTAATGAAGAACCTTTTCGTTCTAAATAATTAGGTAATAGTGCTAAGATATTAATGTTTTTAGGTGTTCCGAAAAATAGTTCAAATGCTTTCGTGAAACTTTTGTAATAAATATCTAGGTCACTTACATAGTGCTTACTGGTCATATTTCCTGCAGTCCCACTACTTGTAAAAATAGTTTTATAAGTACTTTTTTTAGTTAATATTTGATGGCTTTTAAAAAACTGAATGGGAAGAAAAGGAATGTCCGTAACTTTTTTTACATTGGAAGGATTTACTTTTAATAAATCACAGAATTCTCGATAAATATTTACCCGATGGTATTGATATTGAAAAGTTTCTAAAGCTAGATTTTCAAAACCTTTATCAGAAGAAATATTAAAAATTTGATTCTTTAAATTCACTCTATAAAAGTATGGAAAATAAAAAAGCTTCTGCCGAAACAGAAGCTTAAATTATCGTCAAAATATATCATTATTTAATCACTAGCTTTTTAGTGCTTGAAATTTCATTTTGAATTATTTTCAGTATATAAACTCCACTTTTAAGTTCAGAAATATTTAAGATACTTGAAGAAATAGTAGCAGTCATTACTTTTTTTCCTAAAATACCGTAAACTGAAACAGTTTTAACTCCACTAAAAAAAGAGGTTATATTTACATATCCATTAGATGCTGGGTTAGGGTATATAGAAAATGTTTCTTGGGGATTGTTTCCCAAACCTAAAATTCCAACAAATTGAATATTATCAAAAAAGAATGCTTCAGTACTTGCATTACATCTTACTTCAATTACTAATTGATAGAAAGAACCAATATCACTTAAACTCACATTACCATCTTGCCAAGTTCCTTGAAGTCCAAGGTCATTTATGTTTTTTCCTGTAGAGTTTAAAATATCCTGTTCGGTATTATCTGTTAAATTTTTCAGATAAATTCTAACCCTGTCCGAGCCACTTGCATTTTCGGTGCCATCACCTTCAAATCCTGTATCTGCTATAAAATAGTTTATAAAAATCTCAGCACCTATACCAGTTAATTCAAACTCATCAAACTTTAAAATAAAATTTCCGTCGACATCACTAATTTTATATCCTTGTAATCCATCCGGGAATGGATGATCACTACCTGGAGCAATGGAGGTAACTCCTACTGAATCTCCATCTGTCAATCCAATTCCTGGGTTGTCGTAAGGCACATAGAATGCGCTAAATCCTAATTCTTCTCCTGTTGCGGTAAAGTTAACAAAAGGTTCTCCGACATTATCAATCAAGTCGTGTGACATTGTTGCATCACCTGTGTCGATATAATTACCGCCAATCGCTTCAGGTTCTTCAAAACTTGTGCTTTCGTTTTGCGCAAAAGAAATCACGCTTATCAAAAGCATTACTAAAAAAGTAATAATTTTCATAATAAAAGGGTTTAAAAAGTGAAGGGGAGAAGCTTAAATATACGAAAAATATTATAAATATAAAATGTTACCATATTGTTAATAATTAACAGAGTGTTAATATCAAAGATATTAATGCGTTATATTTACTTTTTAATTAAAGAGATGAACAGATGAATAAGAATGATACTAAAATTTTATTGGTAGATGATGAGCCAGATATTTTAGAAATTGTTGGGTACAATCTTTCTTCTGAAGGATATCAAGTTTTTACAGCAAAAAATGGTAAAATTGCGATTACTGAAGCCAAAAAGCATCTTCCACATCTAATTATTTTAGATGTTATGATGCCGGTAATGGACGGTGTTGAAGCCTGTGAAAAATTACGTACTATCCCACAACTTTCAGAAACGATAATTACTTTTTTAACAGCTAGAGGAGAAGATTATTCTCAGGTTGCTGGATTTGAAGCAGGAGCAGACGATTATATTACAAAACCTATAAAACCAAAGTTATTGGTTAGTAAGGTAAAAGCTTTATTAAGAAGGTTTAAAGAAACCAGAAACGAAAGCTCAGAAATAACGATTGGTAATTTGACGATCAACCGGGAAGAATATAAAATTATTAAAGAAGGAACGGTCATTAATTTGCCTCGCAAAGAATTTGAATTATTGGCACTTTTGGCCTCAAAACCAGGAAAAGTATTTAAAAGAGAAGATATTTTAAATCATGTTTGGGGGAATGATGTGGTTGTTGGAGGAAGAACTATTGATGTTCATATTAGAAAATTACGAGAAAAAATAGGAGATGATAGCTTTAAGACAGTTAAAGGTGTAGGATATAAGTTTGAGGCTTAATGGGAATTATTTTTAATAAAACATACAAATTTGCATTTTTCACATCTATTTTGATAACGATTATTTTATCGTTAATAAATGGAATCTATTTTTTAGCAATCGATTCATTTTATATTTGGTTTTATATCATTGAAGTAATTATTGTTTTTTTAATTTCGTTTTTCATCATTCAATATAGGGTTGAAAATTTCATTTATAAGAGAATGAAAAAAATATATGATGATGTCAGCTTATTGGATGGTTCAACATTAGGACGTCAAAAAATAACCACTAATATGGAAACACTTACCAAGGAAGTGGAGCTTTTTGCAAGAAATAAAAAATTAGAAATAGAAGCTTTAAAGATTAGAGAAAATTATCGCAGAGAATTTATTGGTAATGTCTCTCATGAATTAAAAACACCTCTTTTCACAGTTCAAGGATACATTGAAACTTTACTTGATGGTGCTTTAAATGATGAAAAAATAAGAGAAAAATATTTAAAAAGAGCCAAGAAAGGAGTAGAACGATTAACATATATAATCAAGGATTTAGATATGATTACCAAATTAGAAGTTGGCGAGCTTCATCTAGAAAAAGAAACTTTTGATATTATTGACCTTATTGAAAACGTTTTCGAATCGCTTGAAATGAAGGCTTCAAAAAACCTAATTTCTCTTACTTTAAATGAAAAATATCAAAACCCAATATGGGTTAAAGCCGATAAAGATCGAATACAACAAGTGCTTTCTAATCTTATAGTGAATTCAATTAAATACGGTATAAATAAAGGAACTACAGAGCTTAGTATTGAAAACTTAATTATGAATAAAGTTTTAATACGAGTAGCAGACAATGGAGAGGGAATAAATAATGATGAAATACCTAGACTGTTTGAACGTTTCTATAGAGTTGATAAAAGCGGTTCTCGTGAACAAGGAGGAAGTGGTTTAGGGCTTTCCATTGTTAAGCATATATTGGATGCCCATAATGAAAAAATATATGTTGAAAGTCAGATTGGAATTGGTTCTGAGTTTTCTTTCACTCTCGAAAAAGCTGAATAAGTTACTGTAATTCAATGATAAAGCTTTTTTAGGACACGATTATTTCAGTAATAATTTCTATTTTTGCATGTGATATACCAGAAGATAAAACTATTTTACTTTGTTGGGTTCTTATTACTTATAATACATAGTTAGAATAATTTTAGCTCAATAATATTTTCTTAATTTCGCCATATTAAAATATATAATTTTGGGAAGTAAAAACAAACTAAAGCGTTTTAAAGAAAACGAAACTTTTTCTAACGTAATTCAGCCATCAAGAGAAGATGTCCTAAATAACACCTTGATGTTAAAAGGGAATTGGAATCGAAAATTTTTTAAAAATGAAAACCCTATTGTTTTAGAATTGGGTTGTGGAAAAGGAGAATATTCTGTGAATTTGGCCACTATGTTTCCTGAAAAGAATTTTTTAGGAATTGATATAAAAGGAGCTAGGTTTTGGAGAGGAGCAAAGACAGCTTTAGCAGAAAAAATAAATAATGTTGGGTTTTTAAGAACTCAAATAGAATTGGTAGATTGTATTTTTGATGAAAATGAAGTGGATGAAATATGGATTACGTTTCCAGATCCTCAAATTAAATACAAGCGAACTAAGCATAGAATGACCAATCCAGATTTTTTAAATAAGTATAAAAAAATTCTGAAACCAAATGGGATGGTCCATCTTAAAACGGATAGTGAATATATGCACGGTTATACTTTGGGACTTTTACAAGGTCTTGGTTTAACTATTGAATATGCCCATCACGATGTATATGGTACTACAAATGCTCCAAAAGAAGTGACTGATATTCAAACTTATTATGAAAGCCAGTATCTAGCTATTAATAAAAAGATTACCTATCTGCGTTTTAATTTTTCTTAATTTGAATTTTGTTATATTACAAACTTAATTTGCCTCCTATGGATTTTATTTATTACTTATTTTTTGGACTATTCGGGACCATTATATCAACATCTCTTCCTGGTTTGTTAAATATGTATGCTGCAAAAATAAGTATGAGTCAAGGAAAAAACAATGCATATTTTTTTGTGGCTGGAGCAACTTTAGCTATCTTAATTCAAACATTAATAGCATTAGTTTTTGCTCGATTTTTAGATGAAAACCCAGAGATTATCACCGTGCTTCAAAAAGTCGTCTTAGGAGTATTTATAAGTATTACCATTTTTTTCTTTTTTATAGCAAAAGATACTAGTAAAAAACCAGAAACAGAGGAGGTTAAATCAAAAGCAAAATTATTTATAAGAGGTTTTTTTTTAAGTGCTGTTAATTTATTGCCAATACCATATTGGGTATATATTAGTATTACATTCGCTTCTTTTAAATGGTTCTCCTTTTCGCATTTAAGTGTATTTGCAACCGTAATAGGTTCTACAATAGGTGCTTTTGTTGTAATGCTTGTGTATATATGGTTTTTTAGACCAAAAGAAAATCAACGAAAAATGAATTTAAATATGAACTATCTTATTGGAACCGTTACTGCTATTGTTTCGGTTTTTACTCTTTTAAAGATTATTAGAACAATTTAATGGCAAATGACATTGGTTTTTTTAAAAAAGTACATCAAGTAGCCGCGAAAATTCCTTACGGTAGAGTTACTTCTTATGGTGCATTAGCCAAATATTTAGGAAGTCCGAAAAGTGCTCGAATGGTTGGTTGGGCAATGAATGCATCTCACAATAATCCAGATATTTCCGCGCATCGCGTTGTTAATAGATTGGGTTTGTTAAGCGGAAAACATCATTTTGGAGGTACTAATTTGATGCAACAATTATTGGAAAGTGAAGGGGTAGTGGTGGAAGAAAATCAAATTCAAAACTTTGAAAAATATTTTTGGGATCCCCAAAAAGAATTGTAATTAAATGCGGATATATTTTATTTAATTAACCTGATTAAAAACGCATTTCCTTGTATATTTGTATTTTGAAATTAATCTAAATTAATTATCGAATCAACTCTTGGTAATCCCTATTACTAAGATAATTATAGAGAAATATTGCTATGAAATTTAATAAAGAAGATATTTTAAAAGCACTTGAAACTATCACCGTTGCAGGCGAGGGTAAAAATATGGTAGAAAGTGGTGCGGTGAAAAATATTATGACTTTTGCAGACGAAGTTATTGTAGATCTAGAAATATCTACTCCTGCTCTTCATATAAAAAAGAGAGCTACATCAGATATTATCAAAACTATAAAGGAAAAAGTATCACAAGATGCTAAGGTAATTGTTAATATTAAAATTGAAGTACCTATTCAGCCTGCCAATCCAAACCTTATTAAAGGTAAAAAAATACCAGGAATTAAAAATATTATAGCAGTAGCTTCGGGTAAGGGAGGAGTAGGAAAATCGACCATTACAGCAAACCTTGCAGTTACTTTATCAAAAATGGGTTATAAAGTAGGAGTATTAGATGCTGATATTTACGGACCGTCAATACCAATGATGTTTGATGTAATAAATGAACGTCCTCTTTCAAAAACTATTGATGGTAAAAGTAAAATGAAACCTGTCGAAAATTATGGAGTTAGCATATTGTCTATTGGATTTTTTACAACTCCTGAACAGGCAGTAATTTGGAGAGGTCCTATGGCATCCAAAGCATTAAATCAGCTTATTTTTGATGCAGCTTGGGGTGATCTTGATTATATGTTAATCGATCTTCCTCCTGGAACTGGAGATATTCATTTGAGTATTATGCAGTCTATGCCAATTACAGGAGCAGTTGTTGTAAGTACTCCTCAAGCTGTTGCTTTGGCAGATGCTAGAAGAGGTGTGTCAATGTTCCAACAGGACAACATACAAGTTCCTGTATTAGGAATTATTGAGAATATGGCTTACTTTACACCTGAAGAATTACCTGAGAATAAATATTATATATTTGGGAAAGAAGGAGCTAAAAATCTTTCTAATGATTTAAATATTCCATTTTTAGGAGAAATACCGTTGGTGCAAAGTATTAGAGAAGCTGGAGATAATGGAAGACCAGCAGCCTTACAAGAAAATACTACTTTATCTGATGCGTTTGAAAAGTTAACAAAAGGAGTAATTAAAGAACTAGAAAATAGGAATGAAGTATTACCACCTACTGAAGCTATACAAATGACTAATTCTGTGGGTTGCTCTGCAGCTAAAAATTAATTTATGTCTGAAGAATTAAAAAACAATGTACAAAAAGCACTGGATGAAATCCGTCCTTTTTTGCAAAATGATGGAGGCGATATAACCTTACTATCTATTGAAAATGAAAAAACTGTACGAGTCCAATTACAAGGTGCTTGTGTGGATTGTACTGTTAATCAAATGACATTGAAAAGTGGAGTTGAAATGACTATTAAAAAATATGCTCCTCAAATAGAAAAAGTAATCAACGTATCGTAAATAAACTACTCAGTAATTTTTGCAGGTCTTCAAAACAAACCTAAGTTAAATCATTTCTTTATGGGATGATGTTATTTATACTAAGTTTTAAATTTCTTAAAGGTATTTTACTTTATATTTTATAATAATTGGATGCAAGACTCTTTTTAAAGCGAATTATCAATAATTTCTTGAACAATTTCTGGATTTAATAGCGTAGAAGTATCTCCTAGATTATCAGTTTCGTTAGCGGCTATTTTACGTAAAATACGTCTCATGATTTTTCCAGAACGTGTTTTAGGTAATCCCGGTGTGAACTGAATTTTGTTGAGTTTAGCAATAGGCCCTATATGTTCTGTAATCATTTGATTGATTTCTTTACGTAACTTATCAAATGAGTTCTCTTCTCCAGTTTCTTTTAAAATTACATAACCATATAAAGCATTTCCTTTAACGTCATGAGGAAATCCTACGATAGCAGATTCTGCAACAGCAGGGTGTTCATTTATAACGTCTTCAATTGGAGCTGTTCCTAAATTATGTCCAGAAACAATAATTACATCATCAACCCTACCTGTTATTCTGTAATAACCTATGGTATTTCGCAAGGCTCCATCTCCTGTAAAGTATTTATCCTTATAAGCAGAAAAATAGGTTTCTTTATATCGTTGGTGATTTCCCCAAATAGTCCTAGCGATTGAAGGCCAAGGATATTTAATGCACAAACGTCCATCTATTTGATTTTCAATTATTTCTTTCCCTTTTTCATCCATTAGACATGGCTGTATTCCTGGTAAGGGTAAGCTTGCATAGGTAGGTATGGTTGGAGTTATATTTGGCAGTGGAGAAATTAAGATTCCGCCAGTTTCTGTCTGCCACCAAGTATCTACAATTGGGCTTTTCTTTTTCCCGATATGATCATTATACCAATGCCAAGCCTCCTCATTAATTGGTTCTCCAACAGAACCTAGTACTTTTAATGAGGATAAATCGTGTTTAGTTGTATAATCTAAATGCTCTTTTGCTAATGCTCTAATAGCTGTTGGTGCCGTGTAGAATTGAGTAATTTTATGTTTTTCAACAATTTCCCAAAAACGGCCATAATCAGGATAGCTTGGTACTCCTTCAAACATAACGGTAGTGGCACCATTTGCTAAAGGTCCATATACAATATAACTATGGCCAGTTATCCAACCAATATCAGCAGTGCACCAATAAATGTCATCGTCTTTATAATTAAATACATTTTTAAAAGTATAAGCGGTATAAACCATATAGCCAGCAGTGGTATGAACCATGCCTTTAGGTTTTCCTGTAGAGCCTGAGGTATAAAGGATAAACAAAGGGTCTTCTGCATCCATAACTTCTGGTTCACATTCTGATGAGGCATTGTTTAATAGCGGTTGAAGCCATTTGTCACGACCTTCTTTCATAGTTATTTTAGAGTTTATTCTTTTTGCAACTAATACTGAATTAACACTAGCGCAATCATTTAAGGCTTCGTCCACAATTCCTTTTAAATCGATGCTTTTATTACCTCTATACGAACCGTCACTGGTAATTACTATTTTACAATCACTATCATTTATTCGTGTTGATAATGCTGTAGCCGAAAACCCAGCAAAAACGACAGAATGAATTGCTCCAATTCGTGCACAAGCCAATACAGAAACTGCTAAATCAGGGATCATTGGTAAATAGACACAAACCCTGTCTCCTTTTTTAAGGCCTTCATTTTTTAAAACATTAGCAAATCTATTAACACGCTCATGCAATTGATTATAGGTAATATGTTGTGTTTCTTCACCTGGATTGTTTGGCTCGAATAGGATTGCAGTTTTGTTTCCTTTTGTGCTTAAATGTCGATCTATACAATTTTCGGTTATATTAAGTTTTGCTCCTTGGTACCATTTTATCTCTGGTTTTTTAAAATCCCATTCCAATACGTTGTCCCACTTTTTGTACCATGTAAAATTCTCTTCAGCAATTTTTTCCCAAAATGCTTCCGGTTCCCTAACTGATTTAAGATATATCTTATAGTATTCTTCAAGGTGCTTTATATGATAATTACTCATGATTTTGAATATTTAAATTAGTAAGAATGTTTGCAACAATTTACGAAGTATTTTACAAATCAAGTTTAGAGTAAGCTTATTAAATCTAAAAATAATCCGCTTAATGATTTAGTATTTGCTAGAAAAGAGTCTGGTATTTAAGATAAAAAAAGCGGTGACTAATAAATCTATTAAACTTAATACTCATAAAAAATCCTACTAGATATCTGATCTAGTAGGATTTTAAATTTATAATAATTTTTATTTCTATTTATTTAAAAGCGTTTAGTCCTGTAACATCCATTCCTGTAATTAATAAATGGATATCATGGGTTCCTTCATAGGTAATTACGCTTTCTAAATTCATAGAATGACGCATAATAGAATATTCACCAGAAATTCCCATGCCCCCTAACATTTGTCTCGCTTCCCGAGCAATATTAATTGCCATATCTACATTATTTCTTTTAGCCATAGAGATTTGAGCAGTAGTTGCCTTATCTTCATTTTTTAAAACACCTAAACGCCAAGTTAATAATTGAGCTTTGGTTATTTCAGTAATCATCTCCGCTAATTTCTTTTGTTGTAATTGAAACTGTCCAATTGGTTTTCCAAATTGAATACGTTCTTTACTATATCTAAGAGCCGTATCATAACAGTCCATTGCCGCTCCAATAGCTCCCCATGCAATTCCATATCGAGCCGAATCTAAACATCCCAAAGGTGCTCCTAAACCGGATTTATTAGGTAATAGATTTTCTTTCGGCACTTTTACATTGTCAAATATTAATTCTCCAGTAGCTGAAGCACGAAGAGACCATTTGTTATGAGTTTCTGGAGTTGAAAAACCTTTCATACCACGCTCAACAATTAAACCATGTATTCTTCCTTCTTCATTTTTTGCCCAAACCACTGCGATATCTGCAAACGGAGAATTACTTATCCACATTTTGGCGCCATTTAAAAGATAATGATCACCCATATCTTTAAAATTGGTAACCATTCCTCCAGGATTCGATCCGAAATCTGGCTCTGTTAACCCAAAGCATCCAATAAATTCACCAGAAGCTAATTTTGGAAGATATTTCATGCGTTGTTCTTCATTTCCATATTTCCATATTGGATACATTACTAACGAAGATTGAACACTAGCGGTACTTCTCACACCACTATCTCCACGCTCAATTTCCTGCATAATTAACCCATATGAAATTTGATCCAATCCAGCTCCACCATATTCTTCAGGAATATAAGGCCCAAAAGCGCCAATATCAGCTAATCCTTTTACTATTTGATGGGGGAATTCTGCTTTTTGAGCATATTCTTCAATAATAGGGGAAACATCACGCTTTACCCATTCTCTAGCGGTATCACGGATTAATTTATGTTCATCTGTTAATAAATCATCAAGATTGTAATAATCTGGAGCTTCAAATAAATCAGGTTTCATAGTTTATTTATTTATTTGTCAAAAGTAATTAATGATATGCAATTTTGCACTTATTCTAATGAGAAATTAAATAAATATTTTGAAATTATTTATTTAAATATAGTGCCAGTAAGCTATGAAAGTGATGTACCCCCTTTTCCCTTTTTGGCGAAAACCTTCCTGCCTTATAAAAAGAAGAATTCACTCCTTTTTGAACATTTTCCACCACAAACTCATCTTCCCGTTCTACTTTATCCAAATCGTTACCCGCTCCTTTATTTAATTTAGTTGGATCATATACATAAGAGATAAAAGACACTTTAGTTCTATTGATATCGATTGGTTTAACTATATTTAGAGAAAGACCCCAAGGGTAAAAGTTAAACATCATATTTGGGAAAACCCAATAATAATAAGCAGCTACATTTTTACCATAATCTAAATGACCTTTTGGTAAGTCAAATACTTCAGTAGCTTCATTTGTATATCCAATTTGGAGATTGCAATGCTCGTAGATTTCTGTTTTATAGCTGCCATAATCAAGCATTTTGTTTAAACCTTCATGTACAAAAGGAACATGAAAACCTTCTAAATAATTATCACAATATAATGCCCAATTTGCGTGAACTAGAAAATCTTTGCTGGTGGAGGTGTCTAAGGAAAATTCATCTAATGGAAGAAAACCAATACGTTCTTTCATTTTATCGATTACTTTTGAAAACTGAAACTCAGGATTTAAACCTACAAACAATAAAGGTCCCCATTTTTCTAATGGAAACTTATGTAAATTATCACAAGGTCTTGGAAAATCATCTGCATCTTCAAATTCTGGCATATATTCAAATGCTCCATCTAAATTAAAGCGTCTGCCATGATACATACAGGTTAGTTTTTTTGCTTTACCAGGATGTAAGGCTACTAAATTTCCTCTATGGGTACAAACATTAGTAAAACAATTGATTTCATCTTTCTCGTTTCTTACGATGACTAAGGGTTCCGTTAAATAATTATCTAGAAGCACTAAAGGATAAACTGATTGTGGGAGCTTTACTAAATTTTCATCACCAATCCATTGCCAAGTTTTTAAGAATATTTTCTCTTTTACGTTTTCAAAAATATCTTTGTCTTTATAAAAAGTTGCTGGTAAAGTTTCTGCTTTAGAAATATCTGAATTGATATGAAACATTTTTGGCATGGCTAAATGTGTTTATTGTATTTTCGTAAACTGACTTTAAATTTAACCAATTTATTATAATATATGAAAACTAAATCTCAAAAGATTGGTTTGCTGACCACAACTTCCCTGGTAGTTGGTAATATGATAGGTGTGGGTATATTTGTTTTACCTGCGGTATTATCAAGCTATGGCAGTATAAGCCTACTAGGATGGATATTTACGGCTACTGGTGCTTTAATTTTAGCTAAAATATTTAGTAATTTTAGTAGGATTATTGTTAGTAAAAGTGGAGGTCCCTATATGTACTCAAAAGCAGGATTTGGTGATTTTATAGGGTTTTTGGTTGCTTGGGGTTATTGGATTGCTTGTTGGGTGGGTAACGGAGCTATTGCAATAGCTATAATAGGTGCCGCTAGCTTTTTTATTCCTGAACTAGCAACCAATTCTATATTATCTGTTAGCCTTGGCTTAGCACTTATTTGGATATTTACTTGGATTAATGCTAGAGGAATTACAGATTCAGGTAAAATTCAACTAGTCACTACCATATTTAAAATATTACCACTCCTGTTTGTTATTATTGTCGGACTCTTCTTTTTTGAGTTTGACAATTTTCCTGCATTTAATTTAACAGGAGAAAGTAATTTTTCAGCTATTTCTGCAGTTGCCACTTTAACGCTGTATGCTTTTTTAGGTATAGAATGTGCTACCATACCCGCAGGAAATATAGAAAATCCTGATAAAACTATCCCAAGAGCTACCATGTTAGGAACTATTATTGTTACGATCTTATATATTTTAGGTACAGTTGTCTTATTTGGTGTTTTACCTTTAGATATTTTACAAAATTCTCCTGCGCCATTTGCAGAAGCTGCTAAAATTATTGGTGGGAACTATGGCGGTTATTTTGTTGCTGTAGGTGTTTTAATTTCTGGAATCGGAGTGCTGAATGGATGGATTTTAATTACAGGCCAAATTTCCATGGCAACTGCAAAAGATGATTTGTTTCCAGATTTTTTTAAGAAAGAAAATAAAAATGGTGCTCCCGTTAATGGATTTATTATCGGTGGAGTATTATCATCGGTTGTGATGTTAATGAATTATACAGAGGGTTTGGTTGAACAATTTGAATTTATTGTTCAGCTAACAGTATTGGTCATATTAATGCCATATTTATTTACTGCAGCATCGTATGCTTTAATTGTCATTGAAAAAAAGCTTCATACTAAAAGTTGGATTAAAACATTTATATTGTCTGCTTTAGGTTTTGCTTATTCTTTATGGGCAATATATGGTTCTGGATATGAAACTGTGTTCTATGGTTTTTTGTTAATGCTAATTGGAATACCTGTATATATTTATATGAAATGGATTAAAAACAAAGAAAACTAACGTAATTAATCTAGTTAATTTTTTAGATGCTTTGCGATAATATAATTAGCTCTGCAATACTCATCAATGACATTATAAAAGATAGGTAGATTGTGTATTTATAATTTAAAAGGTATAAAAGTATGGTAGTTGTTTGGTATGCTTATATTGGTTTAATATGGATACCTCTCCTAATCCCCCAAACCGAAGGCATTTAAATCATATTTTATTATCTTTACAGAAGAATTAAACAAACTTATGAATCAGTTAATAGAAGAATTGTTTTTTGTAGCTGCGTTGTTTTTAATGTTCTTAATGATAAATCCAAGAATGTTTGAAGACTGGTTAAGAAAGCACGGAGAATCTAAAATGGCAGTACTTGTAGAACGGTTTTTAGTTATATTTCAATGGGTTATTCTATTTATATTATTAATGGTGTTTATATTCATTATTGACCATAATTTAATTTAGATACAACTTTACTTTTTTTTTGATGATATACACATAGTCCATCCCCTTATAATTTGACGAAATAAATGACGAATAATTTGCATACTTGCATCAATTCATATGATGCTATAGTTAATTAAATAAGTAAATACAAAGCCAGGGTAGTTCTTTTTCACTACCTAAATACTAATATATAAATAAGAAGTCTAATGAAGACTTCTTGTGTGGTTATAGACGTATCCTTTGGCACTTAAAAGAAGATGGATTTAAGGATGTTTATGCATTCGGAAAGCTCTGTTTGTCTTTCGGGTTGTAAACACATCCCCACGTTGAACATAAGCTCTCATAGGATTTATATATTACGTAAATTTATTATCTTAACGCCTTAATCTTAAAACTTATAAAAATGAGGTGTCCAAAATTCTTACTTAATGCATTTACTACTTTAGGAGTAGCTTCTTTTATCTTTTCAGGAAAATATATTGGTAGCCTTATAGCAAAAAGTAACATTAAAAAAATAACATCGGAGGTTCCCAGGTTTCTTCTGAGCCAGTAATATTTCTTGGTGAACTTACAATTTCCATCCAAATAGGAGTGACCTTTATTAGCAAATAACTTTCTTTTTTGTTGGGGTAAAAAGATTTCCAAGAATCTTTCCAATACTTATTTTTTGATACAGAATCTTTTATGATTTCTGCTTTTCCGTGAATCATTACATAGCCAGAATCGTCTTTGTCTCTGTAGTAAATTGTCACTTTAGTATCATTTTTGATTTGTGCTACTTTTCTACTCATAGGGTTTGTGCCAAACCAAACAATCATGTCTTTTTCTGGAGGAAATGGATCCATTGTTCGAGCTCTAGAAATTCCATTTTCATCTTGAGTTATCAATGCACAGGTTCCTGTAGAGTTCATGATTTCAACCGCAGCTTTAATCAACTCATTTTTAGTAAAGGTGGTATTTTTAGTTTCTTGTGAGTTTCCAATAAACACTAAAAATAAGGCAGTTACAAGAAGTATTTGTTTCATAGAAGTTAATTTATTTAAAGGTCAAATTACATTTAATAATTAAACTAATAACATATTTCATTAAAAAAGGCAATAAAAAACCCCTCAACTCTCATAGGATTAAATTCTTATGGGAGTTTTCTTTTTAGATAGGCTTCGCCTTAGTGATCTTATCATAAATATACTCTGTATCCTTCAATTTTTTAAAAAACCTTAAAAAGGATTGATTCATTCAGATTGACAACTACACTATTCCATACTTTTTCCACTCTTTTCTCTCAAAACTTCTAAATAAATATAACATATACATACATTATACTATCTTCACACCCACTAAGGCGAAACCTCTAAGTCATTAAAATCGTCATTTATTGTTTATAACAGAGAAGTTTAATTATATTATCTGTAGCTTGTTTTTTTATATAGTAGGCACTTGCGAAAGAAATTTAAAAATGCAAAGGAAGTCTAATGAAGACGACATATCATTCAGAATATCATCAATTAAAATCAGTTTTTATTAAACCTGTACAAAATGCTTTTGTTTCAGAAAAACTGTTAGAGGAACAATGGCAAGAATTACATTATTTAAGTCAACCTAATTTTCAAAACTCATTTAAAGAGTATGAGATATTTAAAAAAGCAATTCAAAAAAATGGTACCTTATTAAAGGAGTTTCCTTTTAATGATAATGTAACTATAGATTCTATTTATTGCCGAGATGCATCCATTGCAACCGATTTTGGGATGATTATTTGCAATATGGGAAAATCGGGAAGGCTAAACGAGCCAGGAGCTCAAATGCAAGCCTATAAAAATCATTCTATTCCAATATTAGGAATAATAGAAGCGCCAGGAACTTTAGAAGGAGGAGACGTTGCTTGGTTAGATGAAAAAACATTAGCTGTAGGTCATACCTATAGAACCAATGAGGAGGGAATTTTGCAATTAAAAAAGATGCTAGAGCCTAAAGGTGTTCAGATAATTGTAGCTGAACTGCCTCATTATAAAGGAATGTCAGATGTATTTCATTTAATGTCTATTTTAAGTCCTATAGCTAAAGATTTAGCAGTTGTTTATTCTCCATTAATGCCTATAAAATTTAGAAACGAATTATTAAAAAGAAATTATCAACTGGTAGAAGTTCCTGAGGAAGAGTTTGAATCAATGGGCTGTAATGTATTGGCAATTGCACCTAGAGATTGTCTGATGGTTCAAGGAAATCCCAAAACTGAAAAGGCATTAATACAAGCTGGATGTAAAGTTATAAGTTATCAAGGTGAGCATATTAGTGTTTATGGTGGTGGTGGCCCCACTTGTTTAACTAGACCTTTACTTAGAGAATTGTAATTACATTTTTAGATAAAAATCTTTAACTAATTTTTTGTAGTCTTCGGTATAAACATGTCTTGAAGTTTCAAGAGTAAGTTCTTCCTTAATTATTTCGATTTTCTCAAATGTAAACTCTAATAAACTCCTTTTTACTTCGGAAGTTAGATTGCCTTTAACTCTGCAGATTCGCTTCGGAAATAATCCAACTTCTGAAGCTAAAGCAATAAAATTTTCTTCTTCTTTTCTAGGAAGTATCAAAGCAAATATCCCTTTTTCTGAAAGAAATTGATATGCAAAAATCACTAAGTCTTTAAAAGGTAGTGTATCTGTGAAACGAGCGGTATTTCTTTGGTTATCCTCAGATTTATATTTATCGGAATAAAAAGGAGGGTTTGAAATAATTAAATCGTATTCTTCTTCCATTTCTGCTGCAAATTCTTGTGCAGAGGCATGGAAACAAAATAAACGGTCTCCCCATGGAGAGTTTTCAAAATTTAAAACACATTGTTCAAATGCATCTTCGTCAATTTCTATAGCTTCTAGTGTTTCAGCAAAGCATCGTTGCGCTAATTGAAGAGATATAATTCCTGTTCCGGCACCAATATCTAGGATACTTTGAGGTTTTTTCTCTAAAGATACCCAAGCACCTAATAAAACACCATCAGTACCAATTTTCATAGCACATCGATCCTGTTGAACAGAAAACTGTTTAAAGTCAAACTTCATTATAAAATAAATGCTTTGTTTTTAATATTTTTTGTTTCCCTAATTTTAAAGGGAGTAAAAAATGATTAAGTTCTATTTATGCTTGGAGTAAAATTATTTTTTTAGGTTTTCCTAAAGATAAATTTCAATCAACCCCTTTGGAACCTCAAGTTGAATAGTTTTATTATCTCTATCTACGTTTTTAATAAAATTGTCTATCAATGGAATTAATATTTCTTTTCCATTACGATCAATTTCAAATAGCGGTTGGAAAGTACTTTCGTTGACTCCAGTAATTAATCCTACTTCTCCAAAAGAGCTATCTGTAACCTTAAAACCAATAATTTCATGAAAATAAAATTTATTACCAATTAATTTTGGCAATAAATCAAGCGGTAAAAATAAGTGACTATTTATCAAAGGGTCAGCATCTTCATCACCATTTATATTTTCAAATTTTACTCGAAGGAGTTCCGATTTATGTAGAGAACTTCGTTCAATAAAAAATGGAATCAAATTTTTGTTTTTTTCAACAAAAACTGATTCCATTTTAGTATAAAATTTAGGATCATCTGTATCTAACTTTACAAGTAATTCTCCTTTAAAACTATATTTTTTAACAATTTTGCCCAAGTAGAAGCAATCCTCCTTTTGCATAGTAAAAAATTTATTCTTCTTCTTTCTTAGCTTCTACAACTGGTGCCTCTTCTTTAGCTGGTGCTGCTGCTTCAGCTGCTGCATCGTCAATAGATTCTTTTTTTGGAGCCTCTTCTTCAGTTGCTGTTGTAGTAGTAGTTTCTTCTTCAACAACTTCCACTACAGGAGTTGCATCAGCGATACGTTGTTCGTTTACTGCTTTTTCAGCTGCAAAAGCTTCTGCTTTAATTTTATCTTCAGCATCACTAAGTAGCGTGCGTTTGCTTGCTACTTCTTTACTTTTTCCTTCTAACCAAGCATTGAATTTTTCTTCAGCTTGCTCTTCAGTAAATGCACCTTTCTTAACACCGCCAGCTAAATGTTTTTTTAACATCACACCTTTGTAAGAAAGAATAGCTCTTGCTGTATCTGTAGGTTGCGCACCATTATGGAGCCACTGTACAGTTCCATCAATATCAAGATTGATTTCAGCAGGGTTTACATTTGGGTTATAAGTTCCTAGTTTTTCAAGGTACTTACCATCTCTTTTTGAGCGGCTATCAGCAGCTACGATCCAGTAAAAAGGTTTTCCTTTTTTACCATGTCTTTGTAATCTAATTTTTACGGGCATATCTATTAATTTTTGAGGTTCCCGACCCCGGTTCATAATTTAAGTCTGCAAAGATAATAATATTTTATTTTGAAATTCAATAGTTTCAACTTTTTCTTTACATTTGTAAAAACCATTTTCTATTTATTTATTTATGAAAAACCTACTAATTCTGCTTTTTACAACCATACTGTTAGTGGGCTGTGAAAAAATCGAAACGAATTCTCAAGCTTTTGAAGCCAGTATCGAAGATGATTTTTATAGAGCAAGTTTTTCGAAAGCTAATTATATTGAAAATGGAGCATATTTTGTGCTACAAGGAAAAAACAGTAATCAAATAATAACCTTACGTGGTAAATATCCACCAGAAGGAGTTAGTTTGATTTTTGGAGAAGCCTCTGAGAATTTTGCAATTTATGAAGACCGTAATGGAATTGTATACTCAACAGCTGTTCTTGGCGGTGAAGGATCGATGATTATAAATGAGGTTTCAACAGAAGAAAAAACCATTACAGGAGAATTTAATTTTAAAGGTATCTCCATGGGTTTAGATACTTTAACTGTCACCGGAGGAGTATTTTATAAAGTACCTTATGATATTGATTTAGGTCCTGGGACTAATGCAGGTTCTTTTTCAGCTGAATTAGATGGGAATGTTTTTGTGCCATTGGATGTCGTTGCTAATGTTATTGGAAATACTATTTTAATAAAAGGGTTTATTAATTCTAAAGAAATACTTGTCGGAGTTCCTACTGACACAGAAAACGGTACTTTTAATCTTTTAAATGAAGGGTTTGTTGCTGAAGCAGATGATGGTTCAGGCAATGAATCTATTATATCAGGAGAAGTAACAATCAATACTCATGATACTATTGAAAAGACTATCTCTGGAACGTTTCAATTTCAAACACCAACAAATACGGTAAATGCTGGAGAGTTTAATGTGACGTATTAATAAAATTTTTATAGAATGTTTTAATTCAAGCTTGTCATTCAGATACTCGAGTAATCGTGGCGAAGAATCTCAATAGAAAAAGCCTAAAGAATACAGCAATGTAATTTTTAGGCCTTTTTATTTACTCTCTAATAATTTTTTTGACTATCAAGCTACTACATTTCGCTTCTAAACATAGGGTGTTAGCCAAAGCATATTTAAAATTAGGATCGGGGATGTCTGCGATCTGTCTATAACTCAAATGGTAAAAAAAGTTAACAACTCTTTACAATTTTATTCTATTATAAAAAGTGATTTTTATATTTTTAAACCTTTAGATTAATGATGATTTAAAAACAATTTTAACCCTTCTATTTTTTATGTTTTTAATTTTTGATACCGAAACTACTGGACTCCCAAAACGTTGGAATGCACCTTTAACGGATAGTGATAATTGGCCAAGATGTATACAGATAGCTTGGCAATTGCATGACAAAAATGGAGTCTTGCTAGAACATGAAGATTATTTAGTACAACCAGAAGGTTTTAATATTCCGTATGATGCTGAAAAGATTCATGGTATTTCAACCGAATTAGCACAAAAAAATGGAATACTTCTAGAGGAAGTTATTGAAAAATTTCAAAAAGCACTTTCAAAAACTATTTTTATTGTTGGGCAGAACCTTGGTTTTGACAATAATATTATGGGAGCAGAATTCCATCGATTAGGAATAGAGAACCCCTTGCTTAATTTTCCGGTGCTAGATACCTGTACAGAATTAACCGCTCAACTCTGTCAGTTACCAGGAGGTAGAGGTGGAAAATTTAAATTACCAACTTTGTCCGAGTTACATACGTTTTTATTTAATAAACCATTCAGTGAAGCTCATAATGCAACTGCCGATGTAGAAGCAACCACGCGTTGTTTTTTAGAGCTAATACGCCGTAAATTATTTA
>CAJXVL010000013.1 GCA_913061205.1 uncultured Flavobacteriaceae bacterium
CGATAGTTTCTGCAATTGCAATAAAAGTGATGGAACCGGTTTTTGAAAGTCAGACAAAAACCAAACTAGGTTCTACAGATATGGGTGGTAACTTACCTACAGTTAGATCGTATATAAACGATTTTATCAAAACATATTTAGATAATTTTTTACACAAAAACACTGAAATCGCCGAAGCATTGCAACGTAAAATTATGCAAGCAGAAAGAGAGCGAAAAGACTTAACAGGAATTAGAAAACTAGCAAGAGATAGAGCGAAAAAATCAAATTTACATAACAAAAAACTAAGAGATTGCAGGGTTCATTTAGGTGATATGAAAAAGGAACGTCGTTTAGAATCTACCTTGTTTATTACGGAAGGAGATTCTGCAAGTGGTAGTATTACTAAAAGTCGAGATGTTAATACGCAGGCAGTGTTTTCATTAAGAGGTAAGCCTCTTAATTGTTATGCAATGAGTAAAAAAGTAGTGTATGAAAATGAAGAATTCAATCTTCTGCAGGCTGCTTTAAATATTGAAGAAGGCACTGAAGATCTTCGTTATAATAATATAGTTATTGCTACTGATGCCGACGTAGACGGTATGCACATTAGATTATTGTTGCTTACGTTCTTTCTTCAGTTCTTCCCTGAAGTTATAAAAGAAGGGCATCTCTACATTTTGGAAACTCCTTTGTTTAGAGTTCGAAATAAAAAAGAAACAATTTATTGCTATACGGAAGAAGAACGAGTTACCGCAATAGATAAGTTAAAACCAAAACATGAAATCACTAGATTTAAAGGGTTGGGAGAAATCTCACCGGATGAGTTCAAACATTTTATAGGAAATGATATTCGTTTAGAACCCGTTATGCTTGACAAGAGTATGAGCATAGAAGATTTATTGTCATTTTATATGGGAAAAAACACACCCAATAGGCAAGAGTTTATTATTAATAACTTAAAGGTAGAATTAGATAAAGTTGTTGAATAAATTAATTTTAGAATATAATAAAAATTAGGTAGCATAATTATGAGCGAAGAGTTAGAATACAATAATGATGAAATGAATTCTAATGAAAACCATACCGAAGATTCCATAACGAAAGTTACCGGTATGTATAAGGATTGGTTTTTAGATTATGCTTCTTATGTTATTTTAGAACGTGCCGTTCCTGCTATTGAAGACGGATTTAAGCCTGTACAAAGAAGAATCATGCAGTCGCTTAAAGATTTGGATGATGGGAGGTATAATAAAGTTGCAAACATTGTAGGACATACTATGCAGTATCATCCACATGGAGATATGAGTATTGCCGATGCGATGGTACAAATAGGTCAAAAAGATATATTAATTGATACCCAAGGAAATTGGGGTAATATATTAACAGGGGATAGGGCTGCAGCATCTCGTTATATTGAAGCAAGACTTTCTAAATTTGCATTGGATGTGGTTTACAATCCAAAAAATACAGATTGGCAAGCTTCTTATGATGGTCGTAGAAAAGAACCTATAAATCTTCCTGTTAAATTCCCTTTGTTATTAGCGCAAGGAGCTGAAGGAATAGCGGTTGGTTTATCTACAAAAGTATTACCGCATAATTTTATTGAACTAATTGATGCTTCTATCAAACATTTACAAGGAAAACGCTTTCAGATATTTCCAGATTTTCCTACGGGTGGAATTGCAGATGTAACTAATTATAATAATGGATTAAGAGGAGGAAAAATACGTTCTAGAGCTAGGATAAATCACCACAGCAAAAACTTGTTAGTCGTTACTGAAATCCCATTTGGAACCACAACTTCATCATTGATAGACTCTATTTTAAAGGCCAATGAAAAGGGGAAAATAAAAATAAAAAAAATTGAAGATAATACGGCTGCTGAGGTAGAGATATTAATTCACTTGCCTGCTGGAATTTCTCCAGACAAAACAATTGATGCCTTATATGCTTTTACAAAATGTGAAACTCCTATTTCACCACTAGGTTGTGTAATTGAAGACAACAAACCGTTATTTGTTGGAGTGAATGATATGTTGAAAACTTCAACGGATAGAACAGTACAGCTTTTAAAAAGTGAACTAGAGATTCAATTAAATGAATTAGAGGGGCAATGGCATTTTGCTTCCTTAGAGCGAATATTTATAGAAAACCGTATTTATCGTGACATTGAAGAGGAAGAAACATGGGAAGGGGTCATTTCAGCAATAGCCAAAGGACTAAAACCACATATTGCACATTTAAAAAGACCCGTTGTTGAAGAGGATATAGTCCGTTTAACTGAAATTAGAATTAAGCGTATTTCTAAGTTCGATATAGATAAAGCACAACAAAAAATAGATACACTTGAAGAAAGAATCGCCGAGATTGTAAATCACCTGGCTAATTTAATTGCCTATGCTATTGCTTATTTTAAACGATTAATAAAGGATTATGGAACAGGTAGAGAACGAAAAACCGAAATTCGTGTTTTCGATGATATCGAAGCGACCAAGGTAGTTATTAGAAATACAAAGCTTTACGTTAATAGGGAAGAAGGATTTGTAGGTACTAGCCTTAAAAGAGATGAGTATATAACCGATTGTAGCGACATAGATGATATCATAGTGTTTACCGAAGAAGGTAAGATGATGGTCACTAAAGTTGGCTCTAAAACATTTATAGGAAAAGACATAATTTACGTAGCAGTTTTCAAGAAAAAAGACACTCGTACCATATATAACTTTATCTATAGAGATGGAGCAAAAGGAGCTTCTTATGTAAAACGGTTTGCAGTAACTTCAATAACACGCGATAAAGAATACGATTTAACAAAGGGTGCTAAAAAAAGTAAATCGTTATATTTTTCAGCAAATCCGAATGGTGAAGCCGAACTAGTAACGATTTTGTTAAGACAATCTGGGGGTATTAAAAAGCTAAAATTCGATTTAGATTTTTCAGATATGATTGTTAAAGGAAGGGCATCTAGGGGGAATATTGTGACTAAATATTCGATAAAGAGAATTGAACTTAAAGAAAAAGGTCTTTCGACATTAAAGCCAAGAAAAATTTGGTTTGATGAAACTGTACAACGCTTAAATGTAGATCAAAGAGGAGGTTTGTTAGGAGATTTTACCAGTGAAGATCGATTATTAGTAATTAATCAGAAAGGTGCAGTAAAGACTGTGGTTCCCGAGATGACCTTGCATTTTAATGATGAAATGATTGTTTTAGAAAAATGGGAAGCTAAAAAACCAATTACCGTCATTTATTGGGAGGGTGAGAAAGAACTTTTCTATGTAAAACGTTTCTTAATTGATCATCCGGACAAAGAAGAATTAGTAATCACTGATCACCCAAAGTCCTATTTAGAAACTGTTTTTACAGATTATCGACCTTTAGTAGAGTTGGTTTTTGCTAAAAAAAGAGGTAAGGATCGTGAAGAGAATTCAGTAATTAATCTAGAAGAATTCATTTCTATCAAAGGAATAGCCGCTTTAGGAAATCAATTAACCAAAGACAAAATAATTGAAATTAATGCTAAAGAGCCTTTGTTTTACGAATCTCCAGCTGAAACTTTAATTGAAGATTTGGAGGTGGTAGAAGAAGAAACTTTACTTGCTGAAACAAAAACTGATGCTATTCCTTTAGAACCAGGTTCTAACAATGAAAAACACAATACTATTATTGAAAATAGCGATGATGAAAAGCCAGAACCCGAAACTGACGATGAAGGACAGACATTACTGTTTTAAATACTGATGATTCTAAAAACATTAAGCAACTTTTAATCATCAAAAAAACACTAAAGTCCAAAACAAGTTATTGAAAAAATTACAAGGCTATTTTTTTAAAGACTTTAAATACAATCGCTCCACTTTTTCTCTTGCCCAAGGTGTTTTTCTTAAAAATGTTAAGCTCGATTTAATAGTAGGATTGGAGTTAAAACTATTTATTTTAATCTTTCCACCCAATTCATGCCAACCATAAGTTGCAACTAGATGCTCTAAGATTGTCTTTAATGTGATTCCGTGTAATGGATTGTTAACTTGTTTTTCTTGTGTCATAATATATTGCGTAATCCTTCATAAACAACAATACTTACTGCATTTGCAAGATTGATACTTCTTACTTTATCGCTTTGCAAAGGAATTTTATAGGTATGGTCTAGGTTATTTTTTATAATTTCTGTTGACAAGCCTTTAGACTCCTTTCCAAAGATTAAAAACATGTTTTCTGTATAATTAATATCCCAATATAATTTTTCACCATGACTTGATAGGAAAACCATTTCTACATTTTTATTTTTATTTAAGAAATCAGTGTAATCTTCATAAATAAAAAGAGAAATATGTTTCCAGTAATCCAGTCCTGCTCGTTTTAACCTAGCGTCAGACAATTCAAACCCAAATGGTTTTATTAAATGTAAATTAGAACCAGATGCCAAACTTAAACGTCCAATATTACCGGTATTGGTATGTATTTCTGGCTCAACTAGTACAATATTTAGTGGCATTAGTCTATTTTTTTAGCAGTTCCTTTTTGCTTGTTAGTGTCACCAACTATATTGTATTCAAAATTATATTCATTGCCTTTAGTTGTAAGTATTTTCATATGGATTGCTTTCTCTTCTGCCATATTCTTAGGATTAATCTTTTTTACAATGTATTCACAATCGTTTATCCATCGGATGGATGAGCTGTCTGATTTACCCTTAAAAAAATCTATTTCTAAAGTGTCATTGCGATTAAAAGTAGTGGTAAGTACTTCTGTACCAATTAAAGCTTCGTACTCAAAAGTACCTGTTTTAAAGTCTTGGCAATTACGCTCAGGGTCATAGCAGCTGAAAATTAAAAAAGAAAGCAAAAGTCCAGTTATAAATCGCATCGAATAATATTTACTGCTAAAATCCGAATTTTAAGCGATATATCTTAATTTTTATAGGATTTAAAAGTGCCATTTTTAAAGAAAACAACAATTCTATCTATATCCGCATCATTGAGTGAGTTTGAAATAACTTCTGGAAAATCATCTTCTTTCGTTAAATGATTTTCTTTTTTTGTAGGAGGCTTATTTTTAGAAAGAGTAAGTATAGAACTAGGAGTGATTTTAACTGCCGGAAAAGATCCTTTTCCATTTAGCAGCCAATACAATTCTACTTCAGGAAATTTCTGAAGCACCTTCATCACGAAATCTAAACTAGGCTTATTTCTACCAGATAGGAGGTGAGAAATAGTAGATCTATTAAAGCTTATTTGATTGGATAGTTCTGTAGCAGAAATATTATAAAAATCAATGATTTTTTGAAGTCTATTTCCAAAATCTGAACTGTTTACCATTGTAATTTTATAAGATGAGTGTTAATGTTTACAAATGTAATATATTAAGTTTAGAATTCAAAGAATGAATGAGTTTACTCGTTATATAGTTAAACTTTAGCTTTATTAAAAAGTATTTAAATACTTGAAATAGATAAGGTTATATAAATAAATATAATTCAAATCATTTTTTAGTGTATTTTGATTCAATAAGCCTTGATGATTGTTTACAAAACCAAACATTAGTGGCTCAACTTACTGGTTACAGGTGTAAACTTCACATTGTTTACCTTTGTTGGAGAACAATTTTTAAAATGGAAATAGAAGCTTGGTATTCCAACAATTTCGAGTCATTAATAAGCGGTAGATATGTTACGCTAGCGCATATAAAACCACTATTAAAGAAATATAATAATTACTATGAAATTTCCATACTTGGTGTTTCAGAATTAGGAAAAGAAATACCAATGATAAAAATTGGATCTGGCAAAAAAATTGTTCTTGCTTGGTCACAAATGCATGGAAACGAATCAACCACAACAAAGTCAATTTTTGATTTTTTGAAATTTATCACTCAAAAAGACCATTTTAAGGACGAAATAAAGAGCTTTCTAAATAATTTCACGCTTTACGTCATTCCTATATTAAATCCAGACGGAGCTAGCCTGTACACTCGAAATAACGCAAATGATATTGATTTAAACCGTGAAGCTCAAGATTTATCTCAAAATGAAAGTAGGGTTTTAATGAATGCCTTTAAAACGTTGAAACCGAATTTATGTTTGAATTTACATGGGCAACGATCAATTTTTGGATTAGAAACAAAAAAACCAGCCACAGTTTCTTTTTTGTCACCTTCTTCAAATATGGATAGAAAAGTTACGGACTCTAGGAGAATGGCTATGCAACTAATTGTGGGTTTAAATAATTATTTACAACAATTGATACCAGGACAAATTGGTAGGTACGATGATTCCTTTAATGTTAATTGTTTTGGTGATACTTTTCAAATGGAAGGTGTTCCAGTAATTTTATTTGAGGCAGGACATGTAGGGAATGATTATCGGAGGGAAAAAACAAGAGCGTATCTGTTTTATTCATTGGTTTGTTTGTTTGAGATTTTAAAACAAGATGATTTTCCCATCAATTACAAAGATTATTTTTTGATTCCTGAAAATAAAAAGAATTATTATGATTACATTTTGAGAAATGTATTGGTAAATGGTAGTATTAAGCCTACTTCAATTGCAATTCAATTTACTGAATCATTAGAAAAAGGAACGATAAAATTTATTCCAAAAATAACTAAAATTGGAGCATTAAAAAATACTTATGGACATCTTGAAAAAGATGCAAATAACTCCAAAATATTAGTGAATTATCAAAATAATATAGAAATAGGTTTAATTGTTTCTACTATTAATAATAAAAATGACAATTCATTGATTTATTTTAATAAAAACAATCATTCGTTTTGATTTTTGTTAGTAAATTTGCATAAAAATTAGGTAAAACAAATAATGGCAAAATTTAAATTAGATGATACTGATCATAAGATTCTAGATATGTTGATTGAAAACACTAGAATCCCATTTACAGATATCGCAAAGAAGTTGGATATTTCAGCAGGAACTGTACATGTAAGAGTACGCAAAATGGAGGAGGTCAAGTTAATCACAGGATCTTCATTGACAATAGATTACAAAAAATTAGGCTATTCATTTATCGCTTATGTGGGTATATTTCTCAATAAAACATCTCAAACACAATTTGTTTTAGAAAGAATTAGTGAAATTCCTTTTGTTACTGTTGCTCACGTCACTACTGGTAAATTTAATATATTTTGTAAAATACGTGCGAAAGACACCAATCAAGCAAAGAGTATTATTTATCAATTAGATGATATTGAAGGTGTTACAAGAACAGAGACCATGATATCTTTGGAGGAAAGTATCAATGACAAAAAACGTTTAATGCATTCTATTTTTAAAGAATTTTAAAAAGTAACAAATTATTAACTAGAGCCTCTTGTTAAAAATGAGGGGCTTTAATGTTTTAAAAAAACATTAAAAAATGAAGATATCTGATCTTAACTCAAATGAATATCATGCCTACTTTCAAACTTATATGGATAAAGTTAATGACTTGCCATTATTAGATTTGTTAATCATTGGCAAGCTGGAGACCATTAATTTTTTTAAAAACATTCCAACATCGAAACTGGAGTATCGATACAAAGAAAACAAATGGACCATTAAAGAAATTTTAATTCACATTATAGATACTGAACGAGTCTTTAATTATAGAGCTTTACAATTCGCGCGTTCTAAGAATCCAAATTTAGAGGGCTTTGACGAAAATGAGTTTGTCCTTAACGCCGATTTAAATACAAGAACTATTGATAGTATATTGCAGGAATATAGCATTGTTAGAGATGCTTCAATTGTGTTGTTTGAAAACTTTTCGGAAGATAGCTTAAAACGAATTGGAAAAGCTAATCACAATTCCTTATCGGTTAGGGCAGCAGGTTTTTTAATTTGTGGTCATGAAACCCACCATATGCAAATAATACAAGAACGTTATTTATAGTTTTTGTAATATTCAAAAGCTTCAATTATCAATGAATTAGAGACCTCACAGTTTAATTTATAATTACCAATATCGTTTAATAGAACAAATAAAACCTTGCCATTATAATTCTTTTTATCAAATTTTAATAATTTAATAATGGCATTGATATCTTCCTTGCTAAATAGGTATTTGTTAAACTTTTTTATGATATAATGGCTGGTATCAGATAATGTTTGTTCTGGAAATCCCAATTGTATAAAGGATATATAATTTGTTAATATCATGCCAATAGCAATTGCTTCACCGTGTAATAAAGCAGGAAACCTATTTTGATCTAGACTATAGGATTCGATTGCATGCCCTAATGTATGTCCGTAATTTAATGTTTTTCTTATATTTTTTTCAAACGGATCTTTAGTAATAACATCATTTTTTATCAAAACCGACTCCCATATTAAATCCTCTAATTCTGCAATTTTTAAAATATCAAAACTTTTTACTTTGTCTAAGTATTCAATTGAATGGATTAAGCCATGTTTTATCATTTCTGCTATCCCTGAAGTTATTTGGGTTTCAGGTAATGTCTTTAAAAAGTCGGTATCAATTTGTACCATTTCTGGATTGTTAATGATTCCTATTTGATTTTTAAGCAAACCTAAGTCAACACCGTTTTTACCGCCTACGGAAGCGTCTACCATAGCAAGAAGTGTTGTTGGGATGTTTATAAAAGAGACGCCTCTTTTAAATGTAGAAGCTACAAATCCTCCCATATCTGTTACCACTCCGCCTCCAAGATTTATAATTAAACTATTTCTGTCTGCTCCATCTTCCGAAAGTTTATTCCAAAGAATAGAGCAGGTATTTATGTTTTTATTGATTTCGCCTTCTGGAATTTCTAAGACTTTAAATGATTTATTAAATGAAGTTTTTTTAAAAAAAAGTGGCAAACAATCTTTTTTAGTGTTGGTATCCACTAAAATAAAAATAGTAGAAGGGTTTAATTCTTTAATTTTATTATTCAAAGAATCCCAATTAATTGAGCTACAATAAACAGCTCCTTTATTTTTAATAATTTCTTTCATATAATCAGAAATTGAAATATATATACATTTCAAATCTAATTATATATATTGATAAAATCACCATCTGTTTTTACTATTTAAAATGCAATTTAATATTTGAAATGTAAATTAAAAAAAAGCAAAATTAGTTATCTTTGAGGTTTATATATTATAATTATTTATGAAAGAAAATTCTATTTTTGACAATACAGAGATCGCCTTTAAACTTAAAAGTGACTCAGAGCTTGAACGCGCTTATTTTCTTTTTAAAATGATATCAATTGAACCCTTGGTCAAAATTGGTACTACCGCTACAAAATTTGCATTAAATATGCATTTGCCAATAGAAGGATTGATTAGGACGACGGTTTTTGACCATTTTTGTGGCGGAATTAATGAGAATGATTGTAAGCCAGTTGTCCATAATCTTTATAATGTTGGAGTGTATTCGGTATTGGATTATTCAGTTGAAGGTAAAGAAGGAAATGATCAATTTGATTCTGCATTAAATAAAATATTGGAGTTGACAGATTTTTCTCAAACCAATAAAGCAATGCCTTTTTCTGTATTTAAGCCAACAGGTTTAGGTCGTTTTGAATTGTATCAAAAAATTAGTGAAAACATTGAACTTTCTGAAGAAGAAGTTAAAGAATGGGAGCGTGTGGTAAATAGATTTGATACCGCTAGTAATGCAGCCTTAAAAGCGAATATTAAATTATTAATAGATGCTGAAGAATCATGGATGCAGAATGCTGCAGATCAACTTTGTGAAAAAATGATGGCCATTTATAATAAAGAGGGTGCAGTTGTATTTAATACATTACAATGCTATAGGTGGGATCGTTTAGATTTCCTTAAAGAAGCACATAGAAAAGCAAAAAAAGGTGGATATAAATTAGGTTATAAAATCGTTAGAGGAGCTTATTTGGAAAAAGAGAATGAAAGAGCAGCGGAAAAAGGCTATGCATCTCCAATGCATAAAAGTAAACAAGCTACCGATGATTGTTTTAATGAAATTTTAAATTATATATTAAATAATCTAGACGATATAGAATTATTTATTGGAACACATAATGAAGAAAGCACATATTTAGCAATGGATTTAATGAAAGAAAAAGACATTGCAAAAAATGATGGTAGAGTTTGGTTTGGTCAATTATACGGCATGAGTGATCATATTTCGTTTAACTTAGGAGTTTTGGCTTATAATGTTGCTAAATACATACCCTTTGGACCGGTAAAAGATGTAATGCCTTACTTAATAAGGCGAGCTGAAGAAAACACCTCTGTTGCTGGTCAAACCAGTAGGGAACTTTCTTTATTGAAAAAAGAAAAAAATCGAAGAAAAGTGACGGTTAATTGATAAAAGTTATATTTTGGATTGTTGCTTTTTTATTGCAATTTTCAACTGAAATTTTTAGCCTTTTACTTGAATTTTTTTTATGAGTTCCTTCAATGACATAAACATCACAAGAATCAAGTTTTGTATTGCTTTGTGAAAATAATACATCACCGTTTAATAATAAATTAGAAATATCAGAAGTATCTAATTGGTTCTTTTTTAAAGACATTAAAGCCTCATTTGTAAATACACGTTCTTTTAATCTAATATTTTTTAAGGTTCTTGAATTTGGTCCATAATCATATTCGCAAGAAGCTCCACTTCCGCCTATAAAAAAATACAAAAGAACAAGGCCTAAGGCAAATCCTCCAAAATAGAATGCAAATCGTTTTAAAATACTCATTTGATGATTCGGGTTTCAATAATTAATATAAATTATTTCGTTTATTCTCTAAAATATTAAAATATTGAGATCACTATAGGGCATATCATACCAATCGGCAACAGCTTTATTTGTTAGTATACCACAGTAAAAATACAATCCATTTTTTAAACCACTATCAAATCGTATTGCATTTTCTAATCCACCGGATTCCGCAATATTTAAAAGATATGGAGTAAAAATATTACTTATGGATATAGAAGCGGTTTTTGGATACCTAGCTGGAATATTAGGAACACCATAATGGATAACTCCATGTTTTATTCTTGTTGGGTCATCATGGTTTGTTATTTCAGTAGTTTCAAAACATCCACCCATGTCTACACTAACATCAATAATAACAGCTCCATTTTTCATGTTTTCGACCATGGTTTCTGTGACTACTACAGGAGATCTGTTGCTGCCCTTTAAGGCGCCAATAGCTACATCACACCTTCTTAGTGCTTTCATAAGATATTTAGGCTGTAGGGTAGAGGTAAATAATGGTCTTCCAACTTTTATTTGTAAATTTCTTAATCTGGTAAGTGAACTGTCAAACACCTTGACATTTGCTCCTAGGCCTAGCGCGGATCTGGTTGCAAACTCACCAACAGTTCCAGCTCCTATAATAACAACTTCTACAGGAGGAACACCGCTAATATTACCAAATAACATTCCGTTGCTATTTTCATTATTAACCATTAATTCAGAAGCGATTAAAACAGATGCGGTTCCAGCAATTTCGCTAAGTGCTTTAACGGCTGGATAACTGTGGGCTTCATCTTTAATAAATTCAAAGGCTAAGGCGGTAATTTTCTTGTTGGCTAGGGCCTCAAAATATTCTTTTGTTCTTGTTTTTAATTGAAGAGCAGTAATTAAAATCGTTTTAGGATTGATGAGTGCTATCTCGTCTAAGGAAGGGGGCTCTACTTTTAAAATGATTGGACATCCAAACACTTTATTTAGATCTTTAGTTAATTCGGCACCAGCTTTTGTATATTCAATATCTGTAAAACCCGCTTTTTCACCAGCTCCATTTTCTATTAAAACTCGATGATCATTAGCTACTATTGCTGCAACAGCATCAGGAGTTAAGCATATTCTTTTTTCTTGAAAATAAGTTTCTTTTGGGATACCTATAAATAACTCACCTTTTTCTTTAGTTATCTCTAAAGTCTCTTCTTGTGGTATTAATTGAGCTTTTGTAAACGGTGATTTTATATCGGACATTTGTAAATTGTTAGAAGCACTAAGTTACGTAAATAAATGTCAATTATAAAAATAGATGGTTACCTAAATAAATCTTTAATTTGTTGCCAGATGGATCTTTTTTGAGACAGTTCTTCTTCAAAAGAAGTTAAATCATTATCGCGAATTTTAGCAAATAATTTAGCTCTTATCACATAAACGGAAGGTATAAGAACCATCATTAATGGTAAAATATAGATTAATTCTACTTCATCCATTCCTCTACTTTCATTTATTATTGCCCATAATTGGAAGGTATACATGGATAAAGGGACTAATATGATCCAATGCCACCAATGCTTACAAGTGAAAAACCAAATTGATAGTAGTAGTATAGGTACAGTTTTATTAGTTACATACCATACTAAATCATAAACAGAGTAGTAATAGTCTGTTTTAATAGATAAAAAAGATAATTCCCAACTTTTTGAATCGGTTGGGAATTCTTTATATAAATAAAATAAAAACGGGGTGATGGCGATAATTAAAACTACAATACCCCCTTGAATAAGGTTTTCTTTAACCTTGTCTTGGGACACGAGGTCTTTCGATCTGTTGTTCGCTTTGTCCATCTTCAATGCTTTCAGGAGTACAAGAAATAAATAAACCAGCTCCTAAAATTGCAACTATAAAAAATAATTTTGTAAACTTCATAATTTCTGTTTTTTTGTGAGATTTATTTTACAAACCTATTACAGAAAAACACAAGTATCCAAATTAAGTTAGTCGTATATTAGTTAGTTCAATTTCTCACAAAAAAACAAAAATTATATAAACTTGATTTGGATTCTAAATTTTAAAGCGTAATACAATACTATACTTACAATTGCAATCTATTTCACTGGCATTATATTTAATGTTCTACTTCCGTTATTATTTTTTATTAGTTCTATTTTTATACTATTTGTAGGTAACAGATTACTTATTTTTTGAGGCCATTCTATCAAACACCAATGGTCTGAAAAAAAGTAATCCTCAATACCTATATCCATTGCTTCTTCTTCTTTATTAATTCTATAAAAATCAAAATGATAAATCTTGTCATTATTAATTTTATATTCGTTTACTAATGCGAAAGTCGGGCTATTAATTACTCCTTTAACTCCTAGTTGTTTAGCAATTTCCTTAATCAATGTCGTTTTTCCAACACCCATTTCTCCATAAAAAAGGAGAATTTTGTGTGAAACCTCTGTTAACAACTTTTCCGCAACTACCGGTAAATCTTGTAAATTAAAATCGTATTTCATCATAAACAACAATGCAAACATACAAATAATTACCGACAATTAACAAAAAATACCGATAATGTGTATAAATGAAAGAAAAAGCCTACATACACTACTCCTTTGGATCTAAAACAATAAACGGAATTAAAACTTCTTCCATGGATATGCCTCCATGTTGATAGGTATTCTTAAAATAGCTTACGAAATGATTGTACCTATTTGGATAGGCAAAAAACATATCCCCTTTTGCGAAAATAAATGAACTACTCATATTGATAGCGGGTAAGTGGATATTTTTGGGATTCTTAGATACTAATACATCTTTCTCTTCATAGGACAAACTTCTTCCTGTTTTATACCTTAAATTCGAGCTAATATTTTTATCACCAATTACTTTTGTTGGGTTTTTAACATTAATGGTTCCGTGATCTGTTGTGATAATTAATTTAAATCCAAGCCTAGAAGCTTGTTGAATAATATCAAGTAAGGGTGAATTCTTAAACCAGCTCTGTGTTAACGATCTATAAGATTTGTCTGTAGAAGCTAATTCTTTTATTACTTCCATTTCAGTTTTTGAATGAGAAAGCATATCAACAAAATTATAAACCAAGGCGATAAAATCTTCGTTTTTATGAGATTTAAAATTAGCTGATAATCTTTTACCTTGCTTTAAGCTTGTTATTTTATGATAACTCCAATTTAAATCTTTACCTAATCTTTTTAATTGCGCTTCTAAAAATTCTTTCTCGAACATGTTTTTTCCTCCTTCATCGGTGTCATTTAGCCAATAATTAGGGTGTTTTTTTTCCATTTCACTAGGCATTAACCCTGAAAATATTGAATTTCTTGCGTACTGTGTTGCAGTGGGTAAAATACTATAATAAAGTGCTTCACTACTTTTTTTGAAACTACTATTTAAAAAAGGTTCAAATGCTTTCCATTGATCATATCTTAAATTGTCTACCACAACAAATAGTGTTTTTTGCGTTTCAATAACAGGTAAAACCTTCTTTTTGAATAGTGTGTGTGACATTGTTGGAGCATCTTCATTACCGTTAAACCAATCTGGATAGTTTTTTTCTATGAATTTACAAAACTGAATGTTAGCTTCATTTTTCTGTGATTCTAAAATTTCAAACATCCCAGAATCATCTATGTTTTCTAACTCTAATTCCCAGTAAACAAGCTTTTGATACATTTCCATCCATTCTTCATAAGAGTTTATCATAGATAGGTCCATTGCTATTTTTCTAAACTCTTGTTGGTATGAAGATGTTGTTTTTTGCGAAACCAACCTAGAATGGTCTAAATTCTTTTTTAAACTCAATAGAATTTGGTTGGGATTCACTGGCTTAATAAGGTAATCTGCGATTTTAGAGCCTATGGCTTCTTCCATAATATACTCTTCTTCACTCTTTGTGATCATTACAACAGGAAGGTTTGCTTGATATTCTTTTATTTCTGCTAAAGTTTCAATACCAGTTAGACCTGGCATGTTTTCATCTAAAAAAACAATATCGAAATTTTGTTTCTTAATTTCCTCTAGAGCTTCCATTCCACTTAAGGCTTTTGTGACGCTATAATTTCTTTTTTCAAGGAATATGATATGTGGTTTTAATAATTCTATTTCGTCATCAACCCAAAGTACTTTTATTTCGCTCATATATGTATATTTGTTATTTAATTGAAATTTAAAAAAAAGATTTTAAAAATGTACAGCAAAAATAATTCCGAAGTACCTGTTAAAATATTTTTTATTAATAAAAAAATTTAAAGATTGAATTCGCAAAACAAACTCAAAATAATAAACGATCCAATCTATGGTTTTATTACGATACCTAGCACACTTATTTTCGAATTAATTGAGCATAGGTATTTTCAGCGATTGCGAAGAATCTCACAGATGGGCATGTCATACATGGTCTATCCTGGAGCTCATCATACACGTTTTCATCATGCTTTAGGTGCCATGCATTTAATGCAAAAAGCAGTGCAAGTATTACGCTTTAAAGGTATTGAAATTAGTGAAGAAGAATCTGAAGCCCTTTATATTGCTATTTTACTTCATGATATAGGACATGGTCCATTTTCGCATGCCATGGAGCATAGTATTATTGAGAACATTGACCATGAATTTATTTCCCTGCTTTTTATGGATGTGTTAAATAAAGAATTTAACTACAAATTAACACTTGCTATTCAAATTTTCAAGGATGAATACCCTAGAAAATTTCTTTATCAGTTAATTTCCGGACAATTGGATATGGATCGCATGGATTATTTAAAGAGAGATAGTTTTTATACTGGAGTTTCTGAAGGATCCATAAACTCTCAACGTTTAATTAGCATGTTAAATGTTTTTGAAGACAAAATTGTAGTTGAGGAAAAAGGAATTTATTCAGTTGAAAAATTTATTCTTGCACGAAGATTGATGTATTGGCAAGTTTATTTACACAAAACCAGTCTTGTAGCAGAACAGTTAGTTACCAGACTCTTAAAAAGAGCAAAAGAGCTTATCAGAGAAGGAATAAAAATAGAAGCAAGCACTGCTTTAAATTATTTTTTAAACTCAACGGTAAGCAAAAAGAATATAAATAATGAAACTTTAGCTCTTTTTGCTAAGTTGGATGATTATGATATTATATCTGCTATGAAATCATGGCAATCTGATGAGGATTTTGTGTTGAGTACTATTTCACAAATGTTACTAAATCGTGATTTATTGAGGATTGAAATCCAAAATCAAGAATTTTCAAAAGATAAAATTAAAAATGCAAAAAAAGATTTAATGTTAAAATACAGCATTAATGAAAGCGAAGCTTCCTATTTTGTATTTACCGGACAAATCACTAATCAAGCTTATAGTATGGAAAAAGAGACTATTAATTTGTATACGAAAAGTGGAAAAGTGATTGATGTTGCAAATGCAAGTGATCAGTTTAACTTAAAAGCATTGTCTAAAAAAGTGATTAAAAATTATATGTGTTTCCCAAAAACAAATTAATAAACCTTTTTTTCTATTTTTGCATGATTATGAATATTCTTAAAACAAATAAATTTTGAAATTTACAGCAGCTCAGATCGCAGGTATTTTAGAAGGTGAAGTAGAAGGTAATCCTGAAGTAGAGGTATCTAAACTTTCAAAAATTGAAGAAGGAATACCAGGAAGTTTAAGTTTTCTTTCCAACCCAAAATATACACAATATATTTATACCACTAAAGCTTCTGCTGTTATTGTAGATAAAAATTTTAAGGCTGAAAATGAGATAAATACAACTTTAATAAGAGTTGATGATGCATATAAATCTTTTTCAAAATTACTAGAATACTATAATCAAGTAAAGATGAATAAGACAGGAATCGAACAACCAGTTTTTATTTCAGAAAGTGCTAATTATGGTAAAAATATATATATTGGTGCTTTTGCTTATATAAGCGATAATGTAAAAATAGGTGATAATGTAAAAATTTATCCAAATGTTTATATTGGTGATAATGTAATAATTGCCAATGATGTCACTTTATTTTCTGGAGCAAAAATATATTCGGATACACAAATAGGTGATAATTGTGTAATTCATAGTAGTGCTATTCTTGGAGCTGATGGTTTTGGTTTTAGCCCTAATGAAAAAGGAGAGTTTATAAAAGTTCCTCAAACTGGAAATGTAATCATTGAAGATAATGTTGATATTGGTGCAGCTACTTCTATCGATAGAGCAACTTTAGGGTCTACAATCATTAGGAAAGGTGTGAAGTTGGACAATCAAATTCAGATTGCTCATAATGTAGAAATAGGAAAAAATACCGTTATTGCTGCTCAAACTGGGATTGCAGGATCTACCAAAATAGGAGAAAATTGTATGATTGGAGGTCAAGTTGGTATTGCAGGGCATCTTAGCATCGGAAACAATGTAAGAATACAAGCGCAAAGTGGAATAGGAAGAAACGTTAAAGATAATGAGACATTGCAGGGGTCTCCTGCATTTACTTATAATGATTATAATAAGAGTTATGTGCATTTTAAAAACCTGCCTAAAATAATTCATAGACTTACTACTATAGAGAAAAATATTACAAATGATTAACCTAGATATTAAACAAAAAACAATTGCAAAAGAAGTTACATTATCGGGTGTAGGTTTACATACAGGTAAATCTGTAACGATGACTTTTAAACCCGCTCCAGAGGATTCTGGATATTCTTTTGTACGTATTGATTTAGAAGGTAGACCAATTATTGAAGCCGATGCTAATTATGTAGTTACTACTAAAAGGGGCACAAATCTTGAAAAAAATGGAGTCAATATTAATACTTCAGAACATGTTTTAGCTGCTTTAGTAGGTTTGGAAATAGACAATTGTATTATTGAATTAAATGCTTCAGAACCCCCAATAATGGACGGTTCATCAAAATATTTCATTGAGATTTTAGAAACCGCTGGTTTTATAGAACAAGAAGCTTTTGTAGAAGAATATGTAGTAAAAGAAATTATCTCCTATAAAGATGAGAAAACGGGTAGTGAGATCATGATCATGCCATCAGACAAATATGAACTTACTACAATGGTTGATTTTGGTACTAATATACTTGGCACACAAAATGCATCCATAACTAAAATTTCAGAGTTTAAAAAAGAGATTTCTGATTCTCGGACTTTTAGTTTCTTACATGAAATTGAAATGTTATTAGATCATGGTTTGATTAAAGGAGGAGATTTAAATAATGCAATCGTTTATGTTGATAAAGAGTTATCTCCAGACATAATGGACAAACTTCGTGTTGCTTTTGGTAAAGATGATATAGCTGTAAAACCTAATGGAATTTTAAATAATCTTACATTAAATCATCCCAATGAAGCAGCAAGGCATAAATTACTGGATGTAATTGGTGATCTTGCACTAATTGGAACTCGCATAAGAGGAAAAGTAATAGCAAATAAGCCAGGTCACTATGTGAACACTCAGTTTGCAAAAAAAGTATCTAAAATTATTAAAATTGAAAAAAGAAATAAAGTACCTGTTTTTGATTTAACCAAAAAACCTGTAAAGGATGTGAATGCCATTATGGAGGTATTGCCGCATAGGCCTCCTTTTTTATTAGTGGATAAAATTTTAGAACTTACTGAAAACCATGTCGTGGGCCTTAAGAATGTGACGATGAATGAACCTTTCTTTGTGGGTCATTTTCCAGGAGCACCGGTTATGCCAGGAGTATTGATAATTGAAGCAATGGCTCAAGCAGGAGGAATATTGGCATTAAGTGTGGTGCCAGATCCCGAAAATTATTTAACTTTCTTTTTGAAAATGGATAATGTTAAATTTAAAAAGCAAGTTACTCCAGGGGATACCTTAATTTTTGACCTTGTCCTAGAGGAACCAATGAGAAGGGGAATTTGTATAATGACTGGAAAAGCTTATGTAAACGGAATATTAGTTGCTGAAGCAGAATTAATGGCGAAAATTGTTAAAACAAAAAATTTATAGATGAACCAACCCTTAGCATACGTACATCCAGGAGCGAAAATCGCTAAAAATGTAGTTATAGAACCTTTTACAACGATACATAATAATGTAATTATTGGTGAGGGTACTTGGATAGGATCTAATGTAACCATTATGGAAGGAGCTCGTATTGGTAAAAATTGCAATATTTTTCCAGGATGTGTTATTTCCGCGGTACCACAAGATTTAAAATTTCAAGATGAAGAAACTATTGTAAAAATAGGCGATAATTCAACCTTACGTGAATATGTTACTATTAATCGTGGTACAGTTGATAGGGGTAAGACAGTGGTTGGAAAAAACTGTTTGATCATGGCATATTGCCATATAGCTCATGATTGTATTGTGGGTGACAATTGTATTTTTTCAAATAATAGCACTTTAGCTGGACATGTTACTGTTGGCAATCACGTAATTCTAGCAGGGATGACAGCAGTTCATCAATTTTGTACTATAGGTCAACATGCATTTATTACTGGTGGATCTTTGGTTAGAAAAGATGTTCCTCCCTTTGTAAAAGGGGCTCGTGAACCAATGTCCTATGTTGGAATTAATTCTATTGGTCTAAGAAGAAGAGGGTTCAAGTCTGAAAAAATCAGAGAAATTCAGAATATTTATAGAACTTTATTTCAAAAAGGATTTAACAATACTCAGGCAGTTCGACTTATTGAAGCAGAAATGGAAGCAACAACCGAAAGAGATGAAATTTTGCAGTTTATAAAAAATTCAAAAAGAGGAATAATGAAAGGTTATTTTTCAAACTAATAAATTAAAATAATTATGGCAAGTACTTCAGACATTAGAAAAGGATTGTGTATTAAATACAATCATGATATATTTAAAATTATAGAGTTCATGCATGTTAAGCCTGGGAAAGGGCCTGCATTTGTAAGAACAAAATTAAAAAGTGTTACTTCAGGAAAAGTAATTGATAATACTTTTTCAGCAGGACATAAAATTGATGATGTTAGGGTAGAAACTCATAAGTTTCAATTTTTATATAATGAAGGTAGTACCTATCATTTTATGAATAATGACGATTATTCCCAAATTCAATTAGAAAAAGATACTTTAGACAATTCCGGTTTAATGAAAGAGGGAGAAACAGTAACTATTCAGATTAATGCGGATGATGACATGCCACTTTCAGTAGATTTACCAGCTCACGTGATTTTGGAGGTAACAAGTACTGAGCCAGGTATTAAAGGAAATACAGCAACTAATGCAACAAAACCTGCAATTGTTGAAACTGGAGCAAAAATTAATGTTCCTCTTTTTATTAATGAAGGTGATAAAATTAGAATAGATACTGATAAGGGTAATTATCAAGAACGTGTAAAAGAATAAAATAAAATATATAAATGAAATTCGCTACTCCCCAAACCATTGAAGGTATTGCTAGAATTTTAAATTGTGACTATATTGGTAATGCTGAGTTCCCTGTTTTTGGGATGAATGAAATCCATGTAGTAGCATCGGGGGATATCGTATTTGTTGATCATCCAAAGTATTACGAAAAAGCTTTAACATCTAAAGCAACGATTATTTTAATCAATAAAATAGTTGATTGTCCTGATGGCAAATCTTTATTAATATCTGATGATCCTTTTAGAGATTTCAATATATTAACCAATTATTTTAATCCTTTTATCGCAGCTACTTCAACCATTTCAAAATCTGCTATTATTGGGGAAAATACGGTTTTACAACCCAATGTATTTGTTGGAAATAATGTTAAGATTGGTAACGATTGTTTAATCCATTCCAACGTCTGTATATATGATAATGCAGTCATAGGGAATAATGTGACGATACACAGTGGGACCATATTAGGAGCAGATGCATTTTATTATAAAAATCGACCAGATAAATTTGACAAACTTTTAAGTGGAGGAAATGTTGTTATAGAAGACTATGTAGATATCGGTGCATTATGTACAATAGATAAAGGAGTTACTGCTTCAACAATTATTAAAGAAGGTACTAAAATTGATAATCAAGTACATATTGGTCATGATACCGTTATAGGAAAACGGTGTTTAATTGCTTCACAGGTCGGAATTTCTGGTTGTGTTATCATTGAAGATTTTGTTACCATTTGGGGACAAGCTGGTATTACTAGTGGTGTTACAATAGGTGAAAAAGCAATTGTTTCTGCTCAAAGTGGTGTTAGTAAATCATTAGAAGGACATAAATCTTATTTTGGTACTCCAGCTGGCGATTTTAGAAAAAAATATAAAGAATTAGCTTCTATCCGATTGATACCTGAGATAATGAATAAATTAAATAAATTAAAATGAGCAAATCTCCAAAACAGGTTGTAAAAGATTTTCATCAAGCGGATATTATTAATGGTGAAACCCTTTTAGAAAACTATTTCCATGAAAATTTAGTTTTAATTTGGAATAGTGCAGATGGATTAACCATCATGAATTACGATGATTTAATTGCATTTTTTTTAGAGATTAGAAGAACTCATAATGATTTAAGAATTGAAATAAGTCATTTGTTACAGGATGGTGAACATGTTACCATTCGATATAAATATTATGTTAGAACTCTTGAGAATCCAGAGGAAGAACTTGGGATCTCTCATTTTATAGGTATTTGGGAAGTTAAAGATGGCAAAATGTATCATGGACATTTGATTAGCCAACCTGTAAATGAAAACGATGACACTACAGAATCTTACCATAAAGTTAAAGTGTGAAATACGTTAATGTTTTTATAAAAAAAGTATATTTGCGCAAATAAAAAATCAATTAATATTTCATATAAATGAGTGTTTTAGTAAATAAAGATTCAAAGATAATTGTACAGGGTTTTACTGGTGGAGAAGGAACTTTTCATGCCGGTCAAATGATTGATTACGGAACAAACGTAGTTGGTGGTGTTACTCCAGGAAAAGGTGGGCAAACACATTTAGATAAGCCAGTTTTTAACACGGTTGCAGAAGCGGTTGAAAAAGTAGGAGCCGATACTTCTATTATTTTTGTACCACCTGCATTTGCAGCTGATGCTATAATGGAAGCTGCAGAGGCTGGAATCAAAGTTATTATAACGATTACAGAAGGTATTCCTGTTGCTGATATGATTAAGGTTTCTGATTATATAAAAGATAAAGCATGTAGGTTGATTGGACCTAACTGTCCTGGTGTTATAACACCAGAAGAAGCAAAAGTTGGAATTATGCCTGGTTTTGTTTTCAAAAAAGGAAACGTAGGTCTAGTATCTAAATCGGGTACTTTAACTTATGAAGCTGCCGATCAAGTTGTAAAGCAAGGGTATGGAATTTCAACAGCTATTGGAATTGGTGGAGATCCAATTATAGGTACTACTACAAAAGATGCAGTACAAATGTTAATTGATGATGAGGATACAAACTGTGTAGTTATGATTGGTGAAATAGGAGGTAATCTAGAAGCTGATGCTGCAAAATGGTATAAAGAGAGTGGAAGCAAAAAGCCAATTATTGGTTTTATTGCTGGTGAAACTGCTCCTGCTGGAAGAACTATGGGTCATGCAGGTGCAATAGTGGGAGGGAGTGATGATACTGCTCAAGCTAAAAAGAAAATAATGAAAGCACATGGAATTCATGTAGTAGATTCTCCTGCTGAAATTGGAAAAAAAGTAAAAG
>CAJXVL010000014.1 GCA_913061205.1 uncultured Flavobacteriaceae bacterium
GGAGTCGTCGGCAGCGTCAGATGTGTATAAGAGACAGCTACAGAAGCTGTAAAAGAAGATCCGAAAAAAGATCTTTCTCTTAAAGAAAGAGATCCGGAAGCATTTTTAAATGATTTTAACTGGCATAATTATCAGGAGGGAATTGATCCTATTGATGATGGTAAACTAGAAGAGTTCGAAAAATTAGTAGCAGATAACTTTGTAGATACACTTGATGATGAGGTGGTTGATGGAATAGTTGTATTTGTAACAGATCGTGATGCAATTATCGATATCAATGCAAAATCTGAGGGAGTTATTTCATTAAACGAATTCCGTTACAATCCAGGTTTAAAAGTTGGAGATAAAGTAGAGGTTTTAATTGATGTACGTGAAGACAGTACTGGTCAATTAATTCTTTCACACCGTAAAGCTAGAACAATTAAAGCTTGGGAGCGTGTTAATAAAGCACATGATGAAGGAACGATTGTTAATGGATTTGTAAAATGCCGTACTAAAGGTGGTATGATTGTAGATGTTTTTGGAATTGAAGCATTCTTACCAGGTTCTCAAATAGATGTGAAACCTATCCGTGATTACGATGTATATGTTGATAAAACAATGGAATTTAAAGTTGTGAAAATTAATCACGAATTTAAAAATGTTGTTGTTTCTCATAAAGCACTTATTGAGGCAGATATAGAAGAACAGAAAAAAGAAATTATCGGTCAACTAGAAAAAGGACAAGTACTAGAAGGTGTTGTTAAAAACATTACTTCATATGGTGTATTCGTTGATTTAGGTGGAGTTGATGGATTGGTTCACATTACAGATCTTTCATGGTCTCGAATTAACCATCCAAATGAAATAGTTGAACTTGATCAGAAATTAAATGTTGTAATTCTTGATTTTGATGAGAATAAGTCTCGTATTCAATTAGGACTTAAGCAACTTAGTAGTCATCCTTGGGATTCTTTAGGTGAAGCGGTGAAAGTTGGAGATAAAGTAAAAGGTAAAGTTGTTGTAATTGCTGATTACGGTGCTTTTATCGAAGTAGCTGATGGTGTTGAAGGATTAATTCACGTAAGTGAAATGTCTTGGTCAACTCATTTACGTAGTGCTCAAGATTTTGTTACTGTAGGTGACGAGGTTGAAGCAGTGATTTTAACTTTAGATCGTGATACTCGTAAAATGTCATTAGGTATCAAACAAATTACTCCAGACCCTTGGACTGATATTACTAAAAAATATCCTGTAGGCTCAACTCATAAAGGTATTGTACGTAATTTTACAAACTTTGGTGTTTTTGCTGAAATGGAAGAAGGAATTGATGGTTTAATTTATATCAGTGATTTATCTTGGACTAAGAAGATTAAGCATCCAAGTGAATTTACTAATATCGGAGATGAATTAGAAGTTGTAGTATTAGAATTAGATGTTGAAGGGCGTAAATTAAGTTTAGGTCATAAACAAACTACAGAAAATCCTTGGGATAAATACCAAAAAGATTTTGCTTTAGGTACTAAACATACTGCTTCTATTTCTGAAATAGTAGATAAAGGTGCAACCATTAACTTCAATGATGAAATTGTAGCATTTGTTCCAACCCGTCATTTAGAAAAAGAAGATGGTACGAAACTTCAAAAAGGTGAAGAAGCACAATTTGAAATTATTGAATTTAATAAAGAGTTCAAAAAAGTAGTTGCTTCACATATGACTATTCATAAAGAAGAAGAAGCTAAGATAGTTAAGCAAGCCGCTAAGAAACAAGCTAAAGCTTCTGATGAAGCTAAGCCAACTCTTGGTGATGCAAATAAAACGCTTCAAGATCTTAAAGATAAAATGGATGGAAAAAAATAAGTCCTTTTTAATCTAAATATTTAAGCCTCTCTTTTTTAAGAGAGGCTTTTTTTGTATTACTAAATAGGTAAACGCAAAAAAAGTAGTATTTTTGTGAACTGAACAATAGTTTAGAATCTACTTATGAGCCAAAAAGTGTTACTCAACGCAATCGAAGTTAATATAGCGCTTCATCGTTTGGCTTGTCAATTAATAGAAAATCACGATACTTTTTCAAATACAGTTTTAATTGGAATTCAGCCAAGAGGTATATTTTTAGCTGAAAGGATTAAATTGTTACTGGAAACAGAATATAATGTTAAAAATATTGAGTTAGGATATTTGGATATCACTTTTTATAGAGATGATTTTAGAAGAAACGATAAGCCTATTGAAGCAAATAGAACTAAAATTAACTTTATAGTCGAAGATAAAAAAGTTGTTTTTATAGATGATGTTCTTTATACTGGAAGAAGTATAAGAGCTGCCCTAACTGCGATACAATCTTTTGGAAGACCATTAGAAATAGAGTTACTAACGTTTATTGACAGGCGATTTAGTAGGCATTTACCAATTCAACCAGATTATAGAGGTAGACAAGTAGATGCTATTAATAACGAAAAGGTCAAGGTTTGTTGGAAAGAAAACGATGGAATAGATACTGTTTATTTGATAAATAGTTAAAACTATCCTCGCTTTAAGCTTTTGGCTATTAGCAATAGGCAGTCTAAAGTATTAATTATTGAGAGCCTATAGCGTTTTTAAAGAAAAATTATGAGTGAATTAAGTGTAAAGCACTTACTGGGAATTAAATACATCACCGAAGCTGACATCCAATTGATCTTCGAAACTGCAGATCATTTTAAAGAAGTTATTAATAGATCTATTAAAAAAGTTCCATCGCTTCGAGATATCACTATTGCTAATCTCTTTTTTGAGAATAGTACCAGAACTCGATTGTCTTTTGAGTTAGCAGAAAAAAGATTATCTGCTGATGTTGTTAATTTTTCAGCTTCTTCTTCCTCAGTAAAAAAAGGAGAAACGCTTGTAGATACTGTAAATAATATACTTTCTATGAAGGTGGATATGGTAGTGATGAGGCATCCCAATCCCGGAGCAGGTATGTTTTTGTCTAAACATATAAATGCAAGCATTATAAACGCTGGAGATGGCGCTCATGAACATCCAACTCAAGCTTTATTAGATTGTTATTCCATCAGAGAACGTTTAGGAGATGTGGCTGGTAAAAATGTAGTAATTGTTGGGGATATTCTTCATTCTAGAGTTGCATTATCAAATATTTTCGCTTTAAAAAAATTAGGAGCAAATGTAAAAGTTTGTGGACCTAAAACATTATTACCAAAGTTTATATCTTCTCTTGGAGTTGGTGTGGAAACTAACCTTCAGAAGGCATTACAATGGTGTGATGTAGCTAATATGTTGCGCGTACAAAATGAACGAATGGATATAAGTTATTTCCCAACGACTAGAGAGTATACTCAACAATTTGGGCTCAATAAAAAAATACTTGATTCACTAGATAAGGATATTATTGTAATGCATCCAGGACCTATTAATAGAGGTGTGGAGATAACAAGTGATGTTGCTGATAGTAAACAATCTATTATCCTGAATCAAGTTGAAAATGGGGTCGCAATTCGAATGGCGGTTTTGTATCTATTAGCTTCAAAAATTAGTTGAAATGACAATTAGTACACATGATAATTTTATTGTAGTTAAAAAAAAGAGCAATGACTTAAAAAAATTTATTTTTTTGCTAAAACCTTTACTACCTATCCAATTAAAAGATAAGAATTTAATAGTAGATTTATTGGATTATCAATTAATGTCTCTTAACGATTTATTGTTGTTTCAAAAGATATCTGATGAATATAAAGAAGCGAATAAATCATTTGTAGTTGTGACCAATAGTTTAAACGCTAATGAATTACCAGAAGGAATAATGGTTGTGCCAACTCTTCAAGAAGCAGAAGACATAATAGAAATGGAAGAAATAGAGCGTGAATTAGGATTTTAAAAATGTTCAATGGAATTAACTATATTAGGTTGCTATTCTGCTACACCAAGACCAAAAACACATCCAACATCCCAAATTCTATCCATAAAGAATCATCTTTTTTTAATTGATTGTGGCGAAGGCACTCAAGTACAATTAAGGCGCTATAAGGTAAAGTTTTCTAGAATAAAACATGTTTTTATTTCACATTTACATGGAGATCATTATTTTGGTTTAATTGGATTGATATCTACATTTATGCTTCTCGGTCGAGAAGCCGAGTTAAATATTTATGGTCCAAAAGGAATAAAAGAAGTGATGTTACTTCAGCTAAAGCTTGGAAAAGCTTGGTTTAATTATCCATTAAAATTTCATGAATTGGAAAGTAAAGAATCTGAGATTATTTTTGAAGATGATAAAGTTACAGTTCTAACAGTGCCTTTAAAACATAGAATATATACCAATGGCTTCGTTTTTAAAGAGAAAATAGGAGAGCGAAAAATAGATATAAAAGCTATCAAGAATCATAATGTTGATATAAGTTATTTACAGAAAATAAAGCAGGGGAGTGATGTTGAAAATAATGAAGGTAAATTAATTTTAAATAAACTAATCACTCTCAATCCTGAAAAACCAAAATCCTATGCATTTTGTTCTGATACTCAATACTACCCAGCATGCATTCCAATAATAAAAAATGTAACAGCTTTATATCACGAGTCTTCTTTTTTAGATGAACACCGTCATTTATGTGAAAAAACAAGGCACAGTACTGCAAGACAAGCAGCTTTAATTGCAAAAGAAGCAACTGTTGAAAGATTGATTTTAGGACATTATTCTACAAGATATTCAAGTATAGAAGAATTTAAAACTGAAGCAAAACAGGTATTTGACAATGTTGAGTTAGCAGAAGATGGTAAAAAGTTTATTATTTAATTTTTTTGAAATTTTAAATCCAAGTTTATTATTCAAATTTGTAACTTGCGTATAAATAAATATGATGACTGAAAACCTACAAGATTACAGGCAAAACTATGAAAAAGGTAAGTTGTCGAAATCTTCTGTTGATTCGAATCCTCTAAAGCAATTTCAAACTTGGTTTTCTGATATAAAGAAATCTAAAACTGTAGAAGAGGTAAATGCAATGACTTTAACAACTTTGGGTTTAGATGGGTTTCCAAAAGGGAGGATAGTTCTTTTAAAAAAGTATGATGAATATGGTTTTTATTTTTATACGAACTATTTAAGTGAAAAAGGAAAATCTATTATGCACAATGAAAAAGTATCCTTATCGTTTTTTTGGCCTAGTTTAGAACGGCAAATAATTATTAAAGGAATTGCCACTAAAACTTCAAAGGAGGATTCTGAAAACTATTTTAATTCAAGACCTATTGGAAGTAAATTAGGAGCAATTGTTTCTAGTCAAAGTGACGTTATTGAAAATAGAAAGATTTTAGAAAAAAAACTAAACCTTTTAGAATTAGAATATGCAGATAAAGAAATTGAAAAACCAGCTTACTGGGGAGGTTTCTTAGTAGCTCCAATTTCTATAGAATTTTGGCAAGGAAGACCGAATAGGTTACATGATAGAATTCTGTATACTTTGAAAGAACACGATTGGATTATCGAACGATTATCACCTTAATTTATTGTTTAGTTAAATTGATTTAAGTAATTGTATATTAATAAATTATAAATATATAAAATTGAAAACTTTATATTTACTTAGGCATGCTAAGTCGTCATGGAAAGAACCATGCGATGATCATAAAAGATCCTTAAAACAAAGCGGTAAAAAAGACGCCTTATTAGTTTCTGAGTATCTAAAGAATATTAAACCTCCTGAGAAAATAATTACCAGCCATGCCACAAGAGCAAAAAGTACGGCAAATTATTTCAAAAACTCATTTAATATTTCGGATAAAAATTTTATTATAAATCAATCTTTATATGATTTTGGAGGTAAAAAAGTTTTGGAAGCTATTAAAAATTTAAATAACTCTTTAGACTGTGTATTAATAGTGGGGCACAACCATGCTTTAACTTCAATTACAAATATGATAGGTGATAAAATTATTGATAATATTCCAACTTGCGGTTTTGTAGAAATCCTATTTAACATCGAAAAATGGGAATATATTAAATATGGACAAACTAAAAATATCATTTTCCCAAGAAATCTAAAGAACAATCAATAGTGATTTATGCTAAAAATTGAAAAGTACGGAGCAATAGATATCGGATCAAATGCAATACGTTTACTTATCGTATCCGTTATTGAGCAGGAAGGTAAAGATGTTATATTTAAAAAAACCTCTTTAATTCGTGTTCCTATTCGTTTAGGAGCAGATGTTTTTGTTAACGGAAAAGTTTCAGAAGCAAGTTATCTAAGAATGGTCGATTCTTTCAAAGCTTTTCAATTATTGATGAAAATACATAATGTTCTTATATATAGAGCTTGCGGAACCTCTGCAATGCGCGAAGCTGCAAACGGTAAAACTATTGTAAAAAAAATTTTAAAAGCAACAGGAATAGAAATCAATATTATTAATGGAAATGATGAAGCCAAAATTATAGCTTCAACAGATTTAAAATCATATCTAGTTCACGATAAAACATTTTTATATGTTGATGTTGGAGGAGGAAGTACTGAATTAACTATTTATTCAGAAGGAAAGACGGTAGCCTCAAGATCTTTTAAAATGGGAACCGTACGATTAATTAATAACATGGTAAATGATAAAATATGGGATCAAATGAAAGTTTGGATAAAAAATAAGACCCAAAAGTATGATCATATCACCTTGTTAGGAACAGGTGGAAATATTAATAGTACTTATAAATATAGTGGAAAAAAAACAGGTAGTCCATTAACTTACTCGTATTTAGTTGATTATTTTAACAAAGTAAAGGCGTTTTCATACGATGATAGAATCGTTGAATTAGGTATGAATCCTGACCGTGCAGATGTAATAATACCTGCCTTAAAGATTTATATTTTTTCTATGAAGTGGAGTGGGGCAGAATGCGTATATGTTCCAAAAATTGGTTTGTCGGATGGTATTATACGAAGTTTATATAATGAGAAACTTAATACTTAGCTATTAACCATGAATGGATTCTTTTGTGCCTAAATCTTTCATGATTTCGGCCTCAAAAACTAGTAACTGTTGCCATTTTTCATCTACTTCTTTTCTATCACCATATTTTCTTGCAAAATTTAAAAACAGCATGTAATGACCGGCTTCACTAGCCATAAGACTTCTGAAAAATTCTGACAATTCTTTATCTTTTAAATTATTAGCTAATATTTTAAAACGTTCACAGCTTCTTGCTTCAATTAATGCTGCGTAAAGCAAACGATGAACTAGTTGATTGGTTCTACTACCTCCTTTAGGAAAAAAACTTAATAATTTAACCACATAATTATCTTTTCTATCCCTACCTAAATTCCAGCCTCTATCAATTATTATAGCATGTACCAACTCAAAATGACACATTTCTTCTTTTGCAAGATTTGGCATTTCTTGGACTAATTCTGTATATTCAGGAAATGAAACCATTAATGATATTGCTGTAGAAGCAGCCTTTATTTCACAAAAAGCATGATCTGTTAGAATTTCTTCAATATTTTTTTCTACAATATTTATCCAACGTGGGTCTGTTGGTAATTTAAGTCCTAACATATTTTTATATTATTTATAACTCTAAACCTAATTCTATTCTAAGGCTATCAATTAAAGCGTTTTTCTCTTTTAAATTTTCGTATATTTCTATAGGTGTGTAAACGTATGGTTTCACAGTAGTTTCATTAACAAGAATTTCTAGGTCAATGTCATAGTTTTGTAACTTCTCCTTTATATAGGAAAGGATATCGTGTTGTGCCCTTTCAACTTCAGTCTTAATGGTGAAATTCGGGTATTCTAAATGAATGGTAGAACCTTTTAATATTGGTGTTGACATTGATAAGTGAGAACATAAATTAAATTTACCATCTTTCTCTAATTTTTGATAATATTTTTTCCATACTACCTGGAAATCATTTTCTGAAAATGAATTCTTTGGTTTATCAGTGTCTTCCTGCTTGTTTTCGTTAATTGTTTTTAATAATTCTTTTTTCTCTTTAATACTCGTTAAAGAAAAGGCTGATTTTTTCTTTATCCTATCTGTAGTTATATTCAATTTAGCTTTTTTAACTTCTTCAATTTTTACTAAAGGTTTTACATCAGTATTAATTTCTTTTTTTAAACTGTTATTAACCTGTTCTTTTTTTGAAACAATGGAACTTGCCTTAATAGGTTTTTCTATTAAAGTTGATTGAATTTTATAATGTGAAGGTGGAATAACAAAAAATGGAACTTTTACGTTTCCTTCTAAACTAGACTTTTTTTTTTCTTCTGAAGTTTTAGAAGTAAAAGTTATTGATGCCAATTGCATTAGGCATAATTCAATTAATAATCGTTGATTGCGACTGGTTTTATATTTTAAATCACAGTTATTTGAAATTTCTATAGCGTCAATTAAAAAGGAATGCGTTGTTTTTTTAGATTGCTCCAAATACATTTGTTTAACTTGGTCTCCAACTTCTAATAGTTGAATAGTTTCAGGACTTTTACAAACTAATAAGTCTCTAAAATGAGAAGCTAGACCCATAATAAAATGATGTCCATCAAAACCTTTTGATAAAATATCGTTAAACAAAACCAAACTACTAGGAATGTTATTTAGAAGTAATAAATCTGTTACTTGAAAAAAGTAAGTATAATCCAATACGTTTAAATTTTCAGTTACGGCTTCTCTTGTTAACTGATTACCAGAAAAGCTTACGACTCTATCAAAAATAGATAAAGCATCTCGTAAAGCTCCGTCTGCTTTTTGTGCAATAATATGCAAAGCATCATCATCGGCATTAATTCCTTCTGACTTTGCAACCTTTGCTAAATGATTTTTTGTGTCTTTTACCGTAATTCTTCTAAAATCAAATATTTGACAACGAGAAAGTATGGTTGGAATAATTTTATGTTTTTCGGTAGTTGCTAAAATAAAAATAGCATGATTTGGTGGTTCCTCTAGGGTCTTTAAAAATGCATTAAAGGCTGCAGATGATAGCATGTGTACTTCATCAATGATATATACCTTGTATTTTCCAACTTGTGGAGGAATGCGAACTTGATCAATTAAATTTCTGATGTCATCCACAGAGTTATTTGAAGCTGCATCTAATTCAAAAATATTAAATGCAAAATCCTCATCTTCTTTTTCGGTACCATCTTGATTGATTTTCTTAGCAAGAATACGGGCACAAGTTGTTTTTCCAACGCCACGTGGTCCAGTAAATAGTAAAGCTTGTGCTAAATGGTCATTATCAATAGCACTTTCTAAAGTATTAGTAATAGCCTGTTGACCAACGACATCGTTAAATTGTGTTGGTCTATATTTTCTGGCTGATACTATAAAATGCTCCATAAAATTGTGTTGAAACAAATATAGAAATTGTATGCTTTTTTAGGGGATGATTTTACTTCTTATTTTGTTCTTTTTATTAACATTTACTTATAAAATATTCTACATTTGCTCCAGCAGACCGTCTCATCGTCTTAATTTTAAAATTAAGGAGGAAAGTCCGGACACCAAAGGGAAGCATAGCGGCTAACAGCCGTCAATACGTTTTGCGTATTAGGACAAGTGCAGCAGAAAGAATGTACAGGTAATGCTGTAGTGAAACCAGGTAAACTCTATGCGGTGCAATGCCATGTAAACCTGTGCTTGAGGGTTCCCGCCCAATACAGGAGGGTAGGCAGATTAAAGATATTGGTAACAGTATTTTTAGATAAATGATGAGAATTAGCTTTTGCTAATACAGGATCCGGCTTATAGGTCTGCTTTTTTTATAGGTCAAAAAAACTAAATATAGATCCTCCATACCTTCTTGATTCTGTAAAATATTTATTTTTTGAAAGATCGGTATGCTTAGAATGTTCAATAATTAAAAGTCCGTCAGGAATAAGTAATTTTCTTTCAAATATTTTATTTACAATAGCTTCAAAATCAGATTGCTTTAGACTATAGGGTGGATCTGCAAATATTATATCGAAAGAATATGAAGTAGCGGATAGGTATTTTAAAACATCAGACTTAACTGTTTTTATTGAGAAGTCTAACTCTTCAGAAATAGTGTTGATGTATTTTACGCAGCCATAATTAGCATCTACCGATGTTATATCTTCCGTTCCTCTTGAGCCAAATTCATAACTAATATTTCCAGTACCAGAAAATAAATCTAAAAAAGCGATTGCTTCAAAATCAACTCTATGCGTAAGAATATTAAATAGCCCTTCTTTTGCAAAATCTGTTGTAGGTCTAACTGGCAACTTTTTTGGAGCCATTAACCTTTTTCCTTTATATTTTCCAGATATAATTCTCAATTAAAGTAGTTTTAAAAGTAAATTTTGATGTGACGATTCTTTTTCAGTAAGAATTAATTGATCTCCAATACCGTAAAAAGTTATATTTCTAATATAATTATATAGTATTTTATAAGTATCCTCCTCTTTTTCAATACTACCAGAAATATAAAGATCTACAGTATCAGGATTTAGTTTTAACTGTTCTAAGCAAAATAAAATATAATATATAAAATCTTCTGCAGTAGTAAATTCATAACTGTTACAAATTATTAATTCTCCATTTTTTACAGTAATAAAATCAAATATATGATCAGTAATATTTATATATACTTTTGCTGATGCATCTGAATTTTCTTCGCTTAATAAATGTTCAATTAATAGACTTGAAGAATGGTAATAACTAAAGTCGCCAAATCGATCAAAAAGATAATTATTAATGTTAATAAAGGGAATGTAGACAGTTGTAATGTTATGATTTTCTAAAGTGTCAAAAGCAATAAAATCGGTTGCTAATATTTTTGAATTAAATTTTAAATATTCGCTTGTTTTTGAAGCATCAAAAAGATTGGAAGGTACTAAACTATATAAGCTAGTTGCGTAAATTGCAGCGACTTCATTAAAAGTATCATTGAGCTCTTTGTTTTGGTTAAAAATAGACTTTAGGTCTACTATTAATTCTTCAGGATTTATGGGTTTTTTGTGCTTTTTTTCTAAAAAAAAGTAAATTTCTTTAGTTTCAATATTTGTCACTAAAAAAGAAAGTCCGGACAATGATAATTGTACGGACAGTCTTTTATTTGAGTTTTGTAATATGTTATTGTTTTGGAGTGTCATAAGTTTTAGGCCAGTTTCCACTTGTGTCAATATCATTCATAGAACCAACTCTTACCGTTGGACCATTGATTCCATCTACAGAAATTAATTGTTCTTCCTGATTGATTAAGTCTGGATTCTGATCGCTTAAAATTAAACTCTTTGCTACACTTGCTTCAAAAACAGAATATAAGGATTCGTTTTTCTCATATTTTCCTGCTTTGAGTTCAAAAGTAGCTCCATCAGCAATTTCTAGTGGGATGTTCATCATTGTTTTATAACGATCTGAACCACGAAATATTGAATCTTTTACAGAAGCAAAACGTAAAGTATCAATTATAATTTGTTCTTTATAATAGCCACCTTTTTGCGCATCTAAACCAAATGCTTTATTTCTTTCAACATCTGCAAAACTAGTATCACGTCTTTGAATAATAGCAAATTGGGCGGTATCTAAAAATTGAACCAAGCTATCAAAATCACCAGTAAATTTGCCTTCTATTTCTTGATATGCTAATTCTGAAACTCTAATGTCTTTTAGGTTTTCAATAACTTTAGCATAACGCACTTGTTTTACTTTGTTAAATTCAACAGGACCGATAACAGATTTATACAGACTGTATCCCAAAAATAAGATAACAAGCCAAAGAACAACTGAAATGATAGGGTTTAATTTTAAAGGAACAAATTTATCCAATAAAACAGCCAAACCAACGCAAATTAATGTACCGAGTACTATATTTAAAATCATAATTTATAAATGAGGATTATTTTTTTTTAATAATATGCTTCAACGCAAATCTACAATTTTTTTTTAATCGTAAAAGTAATTTACGAAAAAAACATAACTATCTTTAATGCCTTGAAGTTTAAATAAACAATGAACACATCCAAATTCTACTTAGATTTATTAAAAGATTTTACCCATAATCCTACTAATAAGCAAGATAGTGCCTTGCGATTAATAGCAGCCTTCACGGAAAATGATAATTACAAGGAATTGTTTTTATTAAAGGGATATGCTGGGACTGGTAAAACAACTATTGTTGGAACACTAGTTAAAAACAGCTGGAAAGTAAAGAAGTCTATTGTTTTAATGGCTCCAACTGGAAGAGCAGCTAAAGTAATCAGTAATTATTCCAATAAAGAAGCCTTTACAATACATAAAAAAATTTATTATCCAAAACCTAAAAATGGTGGTGGAGTTAGTTTTACATTGCAAAAAAACAAACATCGGAACACCATTTTTATTGTAGATGAAGCTTCAATGATTCCAGATAGCAGTCCAGATGCAAAACTTTTCGATACTGGTTCGCTGTTAGGTGACTTAATTCAATACGTATATGGTGGCCATCAATGCAAATTAATGTTAATAGGAGATACTGCACAACTTCCCCCCATTAAACTAGATATAAGTCCAGCTTTAGATAAAAGAACTTTAGAAAATCATTATGATAAAGAGGTGGTTTCAATAGAGTTGAATGAGGTTGTTAGGCAAGAGAAAGAAAGTGGTATTCTTTTTAATGCCTCTGAAATTAGAAACCTACTAGAAGAAGAATTTTATGAAACATTTAAACTACAAGAAGAAAATTTTTCAGATGTAATTCGTCCTATAGATGGTCAAGAGTTGATGGATGCTTTGGAAGACTGTTATTCAAATTTAGGAAATGAAGAAACTGTTTTTATAGTGCGATCTAATAAACGTGCTTATTTATACAATCAAAGTATTAGAACAAGAATTCTTTATCAAGAACAAGAATTGGCTGTTGGAGATTATTTAATGGTTGTTAAAAACAATTATTTTTGGGTAGAAGCCAATAGTGACGCTGGATTTATTGCAAATGGTGATATCATTGAAATATTGGAGCTATTTAGCATTAAAGAATTGTATGGATTCAGATTCGCAACCGTTAACATTAGAATGATAGATTATCCCAACATGAAACCTTTTGAAACGGTTTTAATATTAGACACTTTATCTTCTGAAACACCTTCATTAACTTATGAGGATTCAAATAAATTATACCAAGAAGTAATGAAAGATTACGAACATGAAACTTCTAAATATAAAAAGTTTATGGCTGTTAAAAAAAACATATATTTCAATGCATTACAGGTCAAGTTTTCTTACGCGATTACTTGTCATAAATCACAAGGAGGGCAATGGAATACTGTTTTTGTTGAACAGCCTTATTTGCCAAATGGAGTGGATAAAGATTACTTGCGCTGGTTATACACTGCAATCACTAGAGCAAAAGAAAAACTATACTTAATAGGATTTAAAAATGAATTTTTTAAAGATTCTTATTAATTGTATAATCTTCCTTATTTTTGAACTTTAAAACGAATGGATGAAAAAAATAGCAATGATTCCTGCACGATATGCTGCAACTAGATTTCCTGGTAAATTAATGCAAGATTTAGGGGGTAAATCCGTTATCGTACGCACTTATGAATCAACAATAGCTACACAATTATTTGATGAAGTTTATGTAGTTACCGATAGTGAAATTATTTTTAATGAAATAACTTCTCATGGCGGTAATGCCATAATGAGTAAGAAAAATCATGAATGTGGTAGCGATCGCATCGCTGAAGCTATTGAAAATATGGAGGTAGACATTGTTGTAAATGTTCAAGGAGATGAACCGTTTACAACAAAAGATGATTTAGAAAAAGTACTTGAATTATTTAATGGAGCTGATGCAGATAGTATAGATTTAGCCACTTTAATGACAAAAATGACCAATTGGAATGAAGTAAATAATCCAAATTTTGTGAAGGTAATAGTTGATGAAAATAATTACGCATTGTATTTTTCTCGTTCTCCAATTCCTTATCCTAGAGATAGAAGTATTTCAATGGAATATTATGAACACAAAGGGATTTATGCCTTTAGAAAAGAAGCTTTAATGGACTTTTATCGATTACCCATGCGTAATCTGGAAGCTTCAGAAAAAATTGAATGCCTTCGCTATTTAGAATATGGAAAAAAAATTAAGCTAGCTATATCTACAACGGAGAATGCTGTAGAAATTGATACTCCAGAAGATTTAATACGAGCTAATAAATTAATAAATAAAAATAATTACTAATATATGTCTGTAAACAACGAATATCGTAATTTTCCTATGGTGCCAAGAGTCGTATTTGGTAAAGGAAGTTTTAATCAATTATCTTTAATTTTAGATTTGAAAAGGGAAACTCAAGCACCATTTATTTTTTTAGTAGATGATGCTTTTGAGAAAGAGAGTTCTTTAGTTAAAAGGATTGAACTTAAATTCAATGATAAAATACTATTTGTATCTGCAGAAGAAGAGCCAAAGACGTCTCAAGTTGATGCTATTGTAAAAGATATATTGGAAGCATATGATAAGCTGCCTTCTGGGATTATAGGAATTGGAGGAGGATCTGTAATGGATTTGGCAAAAGCGGTTTCATTAATGTTAACTAATAAAGGAAGTGCTGCAGACTACCAAGGGTGGGATTTAATTAAAACAAAATCTATTTATCATGTCGGCATTCCTACTATTTCAGGTACAGGAGCCGAAGTTTCTAGAACTTGTGTATTATCTGGACCGATACGAAAACTAGGAATTAACAGTGATTATACAACTTTCGATCAAGTGGTGTTAGATCCATTATTATTAGATGGTGTTCCTAAAAATCAATGGTTTTATACGGGTATGGATTGCTTTATACATTGTGTAGAATCTTTAGAAGGAACCTTTTTAAATGATTTTAGCCAAAGTTATGGTGAAAAAGCATACGACTTATGTTTAGAAGTGTTTTTGGAAGATAATGACCTTACTGAAGAAGAAAAAAGAGGCAAGCTAATGATGGCATCATGGCATGGAGGAATGAGTATTGCTTATTCTCAAGTAGGGGTCGCTCATGCTATGAGTTATGGTTTAGGATTTGTATTAGGAACTAAACACGGAATTGGAAATTGTATAGTTTTTAATTACTTAGAAGATTATTATCCGGAAGGTGTAGCTATCTTTAAAAAAATGGTGGAGAAACATCAAGTAGATATTCCCATTGGAATTTGTAGTGATTTAAGTGAAGAACAAATGGAAACGATGATCAATGTTGCTTTAAGTTTAGAGCCCTTATGGGAAAATGCTTTAGGGAAAGGTTGGAAGTCAATAATGACACGTGATAAATTGCGTTCGATGTATATAAAAATGTAACACTATAATTGTTTTTATTTTAATTTTCCCCTGTTATTCTGCTAAAAGCTAGCTACTATTTGTTTTATTTCATTAAAATAAATTTCTGATTGACTCAATAAGATTATTTATTTTTAGAAATGCGCGTTACCATTTAAAGAGGATTAAATTGTTGGTTAAAAAGTGTTTTTTAATAAAGTCTATTATAGTTAAGGCATAGTATTGAAATTGTAATATGAATATTTATAAATTTATTTTAAATAGAATTCTTGGTTGGAAAATCGTTGGTGATTTTAAAGAAAAAGAATTAAAAAAGGCAGTTATTATCGTATGTCCACATACCAGTTGGCATGATTTTTATATTGCAATTCTTTGCAGGAAAACACTAGGGGTAATGATAAATTTTGTTGGAAAAAAAGAACTTTTTACTTGGCCTTTTGGTTATTATTTTAGATGGGTAGGAGGGGCTCCTTTAGATAGAAAGTCCAATCAAAATAAGGTAGCTTCTATTGCTTCTATATTTAATGCGAAAGATGAATTTAGATTGGGAATAGCTCCAGATGGCACTCGAAAAAAATCAGAAAAATGGAGAACAGGTTTTTATTATATTTCTTTAGCAGCTAAAGTACCCATTATACCAGTTTCTATGGATTATAAAACTAAAATAGTAACTATTGGAAATCCATTCTACCCAACTGGATCGATAGACTCAGATATAATAAAATTAAAAGAATTCTATAAGGGAACTGTAGGTAAAGTCGCGAAATATACCTAATAAAAAACCGCTTTTAGATATTTTTTAAATTAGTCAATTATTCAGACTCATCCATTGTGTGGTATACGTTCTGTACATCATCATCATTGTCAAGTTTTTCTAATAATTTATCTACATCAATAGCTTCCTCTTTTGTCAGTTTTTTAGTTACTTGAGGAATGCGCTCAAAACCTGAAGATAATATTTCAAATTCTTTTTCTTCTAATGCTTTTTGTATGTTTCCAAAGCTTTCGAAAGGAGCATAAATTAATATTCCATCTTCATCTTCAAAAACTTCATCTACACCATAATCAATCAATTCTAATTCTAATTCTTCTAGATCTACTTCTTCTGGTTTAATTCTAAAATTGCAAGTATGATCAAACATAAATACCACAGATCCAGAAGTTCCCATATTTCCATCACATTTGCTAAAACAAGCTCTAACATTAGCAACAGTTCGAGTATTATTATCGGTAGCAGTTTCAACTAAAACAGCGATTCCATGAGGAGCATATCCTTCAAATATTACTTCTTTAAAATCTCCTTGTCCTTTTTCAGTTGCTTTCTTAATAGCCCTTTCTACATTGTCCTTTGGCATGTTTACTGCCTTCGCATTTTGAATAACTGCTCGTAAACGAGAATTAGAATCAGGATTAGGACCCCCTTCTTTAACAGCCATTACAATATCCTTTCCAATACGAGTAAACGCTTTAGACATCGCAGACCAACGTTTCATTTTTCTTGCCTTTCTAAATTCAAAAGCTCTTCCCATAATAATTTTGTTTAAGTTTTACAAAAATAGAAAAATGCAGGAAACCACAAAGAGAAGTGAGATTCTTCTTTTAGAAATATTTACATTTTTAAAATTCCATCTTATCGTAAGGATTCAATTTCTTCTTTTAGCACACAATCTTCAATTACTTGTGAAATGTTGATTTGATAATTTTTTGGTAGTTTGTTGTGCTTAGCTAATATTGCTAAATACCTGTCTTTATTGGAAGTGTAAATGTTTTTGAAGACGAAATGATTAAGTTCTAATTTTTTAGATAATTCTTCAAACAACTCTAAATGATGAATCATATTATTACTTGACAAATGAAAGATGCCATTTAGATTTTTATTTATGATGTAATGCACTTGCTGCGCTATTTTGTTTGCAGTAGTTACACTAATGATCAAATTTGGGTACACTTCAAAATCAGTTTTATTTTTTGAAGCTTCTTTTAATTGAATTATTCTTGGAGAATTAACGCCTAATACTAATGGAAGCCTTAAAATTGCAAATTTTGAATTAGGTAATTTATTAATTGCTTTCTCTTGCCTTACTTTATATTTTCCATACTGACTATCTGCCAATAAGGAATCGTTTTCATAAGAAGGGAATTTTCCTTTACCGTCAAAAACATTTACGGTGGATAGATATATAATTTTACAATTGACAGCTGAAAGCGTGTAATTTAATGTTTCTTGATGAACTCTTAATTGATCTTTGAATGGTCCTCTTAAACTTGAAATTATATAATTGGGATTTACTTTGTTTAAGGTGTCGTTTATGTTATCCTTTTCAACATCAAATTTAAACATAACGTTATTATAATCCAATGCTTTATTTGCAGTATGATAAGTTCCATAAACATCAAAATAGGATGTCAGTTCTTTATAGATGGTGTTTCCTATAAACCCACTTGCTCCTAATATTAGTATTCGATTTGCCAAAAATTTTTCAGATAAAAAATTAACCTTTATAAAAAGGTAATTTTACGATGGTAGCAGGAATTGCATTTTTACGTATTTGTATATGAATTTTAGTTCCTATAGATTTCATATTTGAAGGGACATAGCCCATCCCAATACCTTTACTAATTGATGGAGACATCGTACCACTGGTAACTTCACCAATTTTGTTACCTTGATCATCTACTATATCATAACCTTGTCTAGGTATTCCTCGTTCATCCAATTCAAAAGCAATCAATCTACGTTCTGGACCTTGCTCTTTTTGTTTTAATAAATTATCTGAATTGGTAAATTCTTTTGAGAATTTTGTAATCCATCCTAAGCCTGCTTCAATAGGAGAAGTAGTCTCATTTATATCATTTCCGTAAAGACAATAGCCCATTTCTAAACGCAAGGTATCTCTTGCAGCTAAACCTATAGGTTTAATTCCAAAATCTGCTCCCGCTTTAAAAACTTCTGCCCAAACTTGTTCTACTTCACTGTTTTTACAATAAATTTCAAAACCACCACTACCTGTATATCCAGTAGCACTAATAATTACGTGCTCTAAACCTGCAAAGTCTGCTACTTTAAAATGATAAAATTTGATAGCGCTTAAATCTACAGAAGTTAATGATTGCATAGCTTCCATTGCTTTTGGGCCTTGAATTGCAAGTAATGAATAATCTTCAGAAATATTTTTAAGTTCCGCATTCATCGTATTTTTGCTATTAATCCAATCCCAATCTTTATCAATATTGGAAGCATTAACGACCAATAACCATTTTTCAGCATTAAAACGATATACAATTAAATCGTCTACAATACCACCAGTTGCATTTGGAAAACAACTGTATTGAGCTTGATCATCAACTATTTTGGATGCATCGTTACTGGTAACTTTTTGTATTAAATTTAAGGCATTAGGACCGATTACTAAAAATTCACCCATATGGGATACATCGAAAACACCAACCGCATTGCGAACCGTTTCATGTTCTGCATTTACGCCCTCATAAGAAACAGGCATGTTATAACCTGCAAATGGAACCATTTTTGCGCCTAAGGCATTGTGTATTTTTGCTAGTGCGATGTCTTTTACCATAATATTTTTACTGTTGAAACAGTTGTGTGTTTAAAATTACGTATCAAAAATTAAGAACTGCAAATATATTATTTTGTTTTGTTATTGCTATTATTGAGGGCTTAAAAATGGTTTTTGATTTTTAAAAATTCAGCACGAGGTCATGAAAGATTATATGAATATCTAGTATTGAAATTAATTCTACGATAATTCTTTTTTTTTGATCTTTTTATATTAACTTATAATAGTTCATCAAATAGTACTCTGATTTCAGAATTTGAAGGCCTAGGAGCATCAGAACTTACAATACGACCATCTATGTCAATAATTATAAAACGAGGAATCCCTTTAATACCATAATCGGTTACAAATTTAGATTTCCAATTATTGTCTGCTATTAATTGAATTCCTTCTAATGTTTTTTCAGTAATCATAGTTCTCCATTTATCATAATCTTTTATTTCATCTATGGATAAACTAACAAAAGCGATATTTTTATCTTGATAATCTGTTTCTAAGGTTTTTAATGCTGGAATCTCTCTTAAACAGGGCCCACACCAAGTTGCCCATACATCGATATAAACAACTTTTCCCTTTAAATCTTCTAGACTTGTTTTACCACCCTTAAAATTTTCATAGTTAAAAATAGGAGATGTTTTTCCTGGTGTAAGCTTAGTTAAGGTTTTATAAGAGTTAGTAACTTTTGAAAGATTTTCATCATTTTGATTCGAATTTTTATATAAACTATACACATCTTCTAAAGCATTATTTGCCTTCATACCATATCGCAAATAATTAAACATTAACTCATCTTTTACCGCTCCGTTTGGAAATTTATGATCTACTGTTTCTAAATAAGCCAATGCGATATCCTTATCGCTATTACTAGAAGCATCTTTTGCTATTCTAGCATAATGTGATTCTAATAAGCCCTTATAAGCACTTGAATTTTCAAAAGCATAATTGTCTGCAAAATTGAAATCTTTGTATGAATTATATAAGGATTTAGATGCTTTAAAAGAAGTGTCTTTTGTAAAATATTGATAATATTCCTCATAATTTTCTATATTATTGATATGAGCATATTCTAATTCCTTTGTTTCATTTACAATAAAGTTTTTAGATATTCCTTTTGAAGAATTTAATAAATCAGAGTAACTAGAGTTAATTTTATTTAGTTCTATAATAAACTTATCTTCAGGTAATGAATAAACTTTATCAAAAGGCAACTCTTTTTCTGATAACAAATATTTTGCAGCCAAATAATTATTTTCTCCAGCGATATCACCACTATAAAAAAGACTCTCATCAAATTCCTTTGCATTAAGTGTAAGCCTAATGTTTTCCCCTTTTATTAAATAAATAGAGGTGCTTTCTCTACCAATTCGCAAAGAATAATAACCTTCTTTATCAATTTTAAGTGTATCAGAAAAACTTCCATTATCAGTAATTTCAATTAATTTCTCAAATCCATTCCCGGAAATTTTAGCGGAGTTAGTATTGCTGTTTTCAATAAATCCATTAAAGATTACATGAGAAGGTTTTACTTCTTTTTGGCAAGAAAAAATGCTTGTTATTACTAATAATAGTAGTAAGTTTTTCATATTTTTTTTTTTTAATTTATAGCTAAAATACTATAATAATTATACTGTTTTTTAAAATACCATAAAACTTAATAAGGAATTAGTATTTTTGTTTTTTTAATACTTAGCAAACTATGTCGAATATCCATTATATAAGTTCTGAATTAATCGATTTACCAACGATAAAGTTAATTATAGAGGAACGTAAAACTTTAGAATTATCTGAAGAAGCAATTCTAAATATTAATAAATCTAAGCACTACTTGGATAAAAAAATTGAAAATAATCCCATTCCAATTTATGGTATTAATACCGGGTTTGGTTCTTTATATAATGTTACTATTGGTCATAATGATTTATCAAAATTACAAGAAAATATTGTTATGTCACATGCATGTGGTACTGGTAATTTAGTACCTAAAGCTATTGTAAAAATAATGTTACTTCTTAAAATACAATCTTTAAGTTATGGTTATAGCGGTGTTCAATTAGATACCGTTCAAAGGCTAATTGATTTCTATAATTTGGATATTTTACCTATTATTTATGAATTAGGCAGTTTAGGTGCCTCAGGAGATTTGGCTCCTTTAGCCCATATGTCTTTACCATTAATTGGAAAAGGTAAGGTATACTTTAAAGGTCAAATTTTAGAAGCAGAAGACGTTTTAAAACAAAATCACTTTTTGCCAATCAAATTAGAGGCTAAAGAAGGTTTAGCATTGCTAAATGGAACTCAATTTATGAGTGCTTATGGAGTATATTGTTTATTAAAAAGTCATAAACTTTCCTACTTATCAGATTTAATTGCTTGTGCCTCTATCGATGCATTTAATTGTAATATGAGTCCTTACGATCCCTTGGTTCATTTTATTCGACCACATCGAGGGCAAATTAAAACGGCAGAACGAATTTTAGATTTATTAGATGGAAGTGAAATTGGAACTTCTAAAAATAAAAGTGTTCAGGATCCATATTCATTTAGATGTGTGCCACAAGTACATGGGGCTACAAAAGACACTATTTTATTCGTTACGAAAACAATGAAAACTGAAATAAATTCAGTTACTGATAATCCTATTGTATTCATCAAAGAAGATAAGATAATTTCTGGAGGTAATTTTCACGGACAACCACTAGCGTTATCCCTAGATTTTTTAGGAATTGCTATTGCGGAGCTGGGAAGTATTTCGGAAAGAAGAACATATCAACTGATTGCAGGGTTAAGAGAGTTGCCTTCTTTTTTAGTAAATAAACCAGGTCTTAATAGTGGATTTATGATTCCACAATATACGGCTGCTAGCATTGTGAGTCAAAATAAACAATTGGCAACACCCGCTTCTGTTGATTCTATAGTGTCATCAAATGGTCAGGAAGACCATGTAAGTATGGGAGCTAATGCAGCAACAAAATGTTTGCAAATAGTAGACAATTTGGAACGCATACTTGCTATTGAATTAATGAATGCTTCTCAAGCGTTATCATATAGAAAACCTTTGCAGTCCTCAAAATTTATAGAATCATTCATTAAGAGTTATAGAACTATTGTTCCTTTAGTTGAAGAAGATAGAATTTTAGCATTTGATATCGAGAATACAATTGCTTTTTTAGAGTCTCTAGACATTGATAATGAAATATTATTTTAAAAATCATTTATTAATTATTTTTTAAGTAAGTTTTTTTAATTATTTCAGATACATTTATTTAAATTTTATTAGTAATTTTGCAGGCAGATTATTAAATAGTGGATTATAAAATACCTGTCTCTTATACACATCTCCGAGCCCACGAGACGTA
>CAJXVL010000015.1 GCA_913061205.1 uncultured Flavobacteriaceae bacterium
TCTCGTGGGCTCGGAGATGTGTATAAGAGACAGATAAATAGCTATGTGGAGAACAGTAATATTTCTAATTTTCACCCTTATCATTGTGCCAATCTTAACCTTTAATTTTGATGTTCCTTTAACCGAACTCCAGCAATCTACATTAAAAACGTTGTTATGTGTATACGGAATTGCAGCAGGTCTTTGTTTTATTGTAAGTTCGGCTACTAAAAACTATAGTCAAGTAGATAAGTTATGGAGTATTATTCCTATACCATACGTTTGGATTATTGCCTATAATACAGATTTCGAGCCTCGCATTGTACTCATGGCTTTCTTAGTAAGTATTTGGGCTGTTCGTCTAACTTACAATTTCGCTAGAAGAGGTGGTTATTCATGGAAAATTTGGACCGGAGAGGAAGATTACCGGTGGGCTATTTTAAGGGCTAAACCAGAATTTCAATCACAATGGAAATGGTCGGCTTTCAACTTATTCTTTATTTCGGCATATCAAATGGCCCTTATTTTATTTTTTACGTTACCTGCTTTAAAAGCCATGGAAAGTAATATACCAATTGGTATATTAGATTACATCCTTGCAGCCATTTTTGTGGCACTAGTGATAATGGAATATATAGCTGACAATCAACAGTATTATTATCAAGAAGAAAAATACCGCCAAAAAAAGATAGGAAAAGTAGCCAACTTTTATAAAATTGGGTTTACTCATACTGGACTTTGGGCTTATATGAGACATCCTAACTACTCAGCCGAACAGGGTATATGGATTGTTTTTTATTTCTACTCCGTAATCGCTACTAACATATGGCTAAATTGGTCCATAGCTGGGGCATTATTACTCGTATTACTATTTAAAGGTAGTTCCGATTTTAGTGAAGAAGAAACTGAGAAAAAATATCCACTCTATAAAAAATACATAAAAGAAGTAGGCCGGTTTGTTCCTTTTAAGAAAAAGTTTAAAATTTAGTCCTTATTGAAAATTAAGAAAGCCTCTCAAAAATGAAAGGCTTTCTTATGATGCGGGCGGGGATACTCGAACTCACACCCCAGCAGGTAACAACTAACACACCGAATACAAAAACGTTAATAAACATCAAAATAAGACATGATTGAATATACTTTACAAGGAGGAGATGAAGGAGCTAATCGTTTAGACATATTGAGTAATACACTTCAATTGAGTACCGAAAATTTCTTGAAAACCTTAGGGATTCATGAAGGAGCAAATTGCTTAGATCTTGGTTGTGGTACCGGTAGTGTGACCTGCATAATTGCCAAAATAATTGGAAATCGGGGCAATGTTCTTGGCTTAGACATCAATGAAAAGAATATTCAATTAGCAGTTGAATCAGCAAAAGCTAAAGCCATCAAGAATGTGAATTTTAAATATTTCGATGCCTATTTGTTGAGAGAGAAGTTTGTTTATGATGTAATATATTCCAGATTTTTATTGTCACATTTAACAAATCCAAAAAAAGTACTCCAAAACACATTAGATGCTTTAAAACCAGGAGGGCTAATATTAATTGAGGATACCGATTTTGCAGGACACTTTAGCAATCCCAAATCAGACGATTTTAACCATTATATAAATCTTTATGAGAGGTTATTGAGAACAAGAAGAGCAGACGCAAACATAGGACAAAAACTAGTTTGGTTGCTAAACGAAGTAGGGTTTACCGAAGTAAAATTTCAAATATCACAACCCGTTCATATCAGTGGAAAGGGTAAGTTAATGGCTGAAATTACCTTTAAAGCTGTTTCAGAGTCACTCGTAGAGGAAGGGTTTATAACCGAAAGCGAAGCTATTAGAATTTACTCCTCATTAGTTCAATTCAGAAAAAGAGGGGACACCATGATGAGCTTACCAAGAATTTTTCAGGTAAGTGCAAAAAAAGCATTTTAATAGTTGATCTTATAATTTTTTTGTGGAAACATAATACAGAAGAAAATGTTTACTAATAAGGTGTACAGTTAATGACTTTTTTTTACTGAAACCCAATAAACATAGCTCATTGAAAGCCTTATCTAATAATCCCAAATGAACTAGTAACAATTAAATAGAGGGATAGTAACAGGAGGTTATTACGAACAAAAAAAGACTTAATTATCTGTAATACAGATTTTTAAGTCTTTTTTTTGTACGGGCGGGGAGACTCGAACTCCCACGCCGTGAAGCACTAGATCCTAAGTCTAGCATGTCTACCAATTCCATCACGCCCGCTAAAGGATTGCAAATATAAACAAGATTTGCAATTTACAAAGAAACTAGTTCAGAAAAATAATGCTTTTTATTACCTTAGCCGTTCTTCGAAAAACTCATAAAATGAAACGAGCTTGTTGTATTTTTATAAATCTATGAGAATGAACAATAGCGAACAGCATTGACCAAATTATTAAATATTATAGAATCATGAAAAGCGCCAAACCATATATTCAAGAAAACAAACAACGATTTTTAAACGAATTAATTGATTTACTAAAAATACCTTCTATTAGTGCCGACTCCAACTACAAAGAAGATGTAATTAATACTGCAGAAGTAGTTAAAAATAGACTTACAGAGGCTGGTTGTGATCTAGTTGAAATTTGTAAAACTCCAGGCTATCCAATTGTTTATGGTGAAAAAATAATCGACCCAAAATTACCAACAATATTAGTTTATGGCCATTATGATGTTCAGCCACCTGATCCCATAGGATTATGGGACAGTCCGCCGTTTGAGCCTGTTATTAAAAAAACAGAATTACATCCTGAAGGAGCTATTTTTGCTAGAGGTGCTTGTGATGACAAAGGCCAAATGTACATGCACGTAAAGGCAATGGAGTACATGACAAATACAGGGCAATTACCCTGTAATGTTAAATTTATGATTGAAGGTGAAGAAGAGGTTGGTAGTGAAAGTCTTGGGTGGTTTGTAGAACGCAATCAAGATAAATTAGCCAATGACATCATTTTAATAAGTGATACCGGTATGATTTCTCCAGATGTTCCTTCCATAACTACTGGATTGCGTGGATTGAGTTATGTAGAAGTTGAGGTTACAGGACCAAATCGTGATTTACATAGTGGTTTATACGGAGGCGCAGTTGCCAACCCTATAAATATTTTAACTCAAATGATTGCATCCTTGCATGATAAGGACAATCACATCACCATTCCAGGTTTTTACGATAATGTAGATGAATTATCTTTAGAAGAACGGGCTAAAATGGGAGAAGCTCCTTTTAGTTTAGATGCATATAAAAAATCAATTGACATAAGTGATGTTCATGGAGAGAAGGGATATACCACCAATGAAAGAAATTCTATTAGACCCACATTAGATATTAATGGAATTTGGGGTGGTTATATTGGTGAAGGTGCAAAAACGGTAATCGCAAGTAAAGCATCTGCTAAAATTTCGATGCGATTGGTACCTAACCAAAACTGGGAAGACATAACTGATTTATTTAAAAATCATTTTGAAAGTATTGCACCTGGTTCAGTAAAGGTTAAAGTTACGCCACACCATGGAGGGCAAGCTTACGTAACACCCATAGATTGTCTGGGATATAAAGCTGCTGAAAAAGCATACGAAGCAACTTTTGGAAAGACTCCTATACCTCAACGTAGCGGAGGATCTATTCCTATTGTAGCCTTATTTGAAAAAGAATTAAAAAGTAAAACAATTTTAATGGGCTTTGGTTTGGATAGTGATGCAATTCATTCCCCTAACGAACACTTTGGTGTTTGGAACTATTTAAAAGGAATAGAGACCATACCTCAGTTTTATCATTATTTTACGGAAATGAGTAAATAAATCGGTTCTCTAAAAAAATAAAGAAACAAAAAAAGACCTACAAAATTATATTTTGAAGGTCTTTTTTATTGATTTTTTTCTGACAAAAAACGGCATCAAAAACTAAATTTTCTTTACATATTTTGTTATTATCACAATTTGAGTAGGGCCTACTTTACCTTCTATCAATTCCGCATTCTCATGATCCAAAGATATACGTCTTACCGCAGTTCCTTGTTTAGCAACCAAACTGGAACCCTTTACTTTTAAATCTTTTATTAAAACCACATTATCCCCAGTTTTTAATAACACTCCATTTACATCTCTGTGAATAATTGCATCTGTTTTATCTTCAGCATCCCCTGCTGCTGCTGCCCATTCTAATTGCTGTTCGTCCAAATACATCATGTCCAACAAATCTTGAGACCAACCAAAAGATTTTAATCGATGTAGCATTCTCCATGACATAATTTGTACAGGAGCAGCTGGGCTCCACATACTGTCGTTTAAACAACGCCAGTGATTCGAGTCTCTATTTTCTTCATCATCAAACTGCGAAACACAAGTTTTACAAACCAAAACCAAAGTGTCTTGGCCTTCTATATATTCTGGAGTTTTTGGGACCACATACATTTCAAGATGATCATCCTGTGCACAAAATTCACATTTATCTTCTGCTCGTTTTTTAACTTCTCGCTCGAAATTCATAGTGTCATTTTTAGAATCACTAAAGTAGTCGTATTATTAGACTTATAACAAATAGATTCTTTTTAAATAGAAATTTTTAATCTTATGTTTGTATGACAAAAAATAAATCTTTTGATATTATTAAATTCTGAAGAAGAGTTAATGAATGATTTATGGAGAATGAAAAAAGCAACTAATGAGACTTTGTCGAAACACCAATTAAAACACGTTTTAGAGCTAGGTTTGGAACAGGAAAAAATACTCGTTATTTATTAAAAAATACTAAAAAAATAATGTGTACCTAATTGATCACATACAAGATAAGAATCCTAAGGGAAGTCATGTAATACTGAACAATTCAAATATTGGAAGGAGCTGAAGGTGTTTTAGGAAAAGGAAAATCAATTCGAGAAAATTATCATCCTATAACTGGTGAAAGCTTAAATACGCAAAATTTCAGTTGGAGTTCCGCACATATAATAATGCTTTTAATGAAAGATTAATTATGAAAAAACATTTATTACTTATTTTTTTGTTGGCTTCTGTCTCCATGTATAGTCAGCAAAAAAATCCTATTTTAGATTATAAGGACTATATAGAAAATGAATTGATGATTGGTGAAAACAAGTTAGCTCCTCATTCCTCTTTTACTTCATTTACTTCAAAAAAAAATGTCCTAAATAAACAATCTAAATTTTATAAATCCTTAGATGGAAAGTGGAATTTTAATTGGGTTAAAAATCCCAAAGACCGTCCAATCAATTTTATGAACCCTAGTTTTGACGTATCCTCTTGGAATCAAATTAATGTCCCCTCCAATTGGGAAATTGAAGGCTATGGTGTACCCATCTATGCAAACCATCAATATGAATTTGCAGATTATAAAGCGATGATTGCTGAAGATATGGAGCTCGTTGAAATACGCTATCCCAAAAACCCAGGAGATGTCCCTGATGATTATAATCCTGTTGGATCCTATCGCAGGGATTTTATAATAGACAAGTCTTGGTCTGAGAAAGAAGTCTTTCTTCATATTGGAGCAATGAAATCCGGAGGATTTGTATGGTTGAATGGAAAATACATCGGCTATTCTCAAGGCAGTAAATTGCCTGCAGAGTTTAATATTTCCAAAGCTTTAAAAAAAGGAAAAAATACCATCGCTATTCAAATTTTTAGATGGACAGACGGTGCTTATTTAGAGTGTCAGGATTTTTGGAGAATTAGCGGCATCGAAAGAAGTGTTTATCTCTATGCGCAACCAAAAATAAGAATAGAAGATTTTGAAGTAAAATCTGTACTTGACAAAACTTATAAAAATGGAAAATTCAATTTAACTATTGACCTAAAAAATCATAGCCTCAAGAATAAAAATATATCTGTTACCTATCAAGTTTCAGATAAAAAGACGATTCTTATTTCAGAAACAAAAAATAGTAGCGTTAAAAAATCTGAGTCTATAAATTTTAATGCAAATATTCCAAATATAAAAATTTGGAGTGCTGAGCATCCCAATCTTTATAACTTACAAATTGAAACCAAAGATGCAAATGGGAATACAATGGAAGTTTCTTCCACCAAAATAGGTTTTAGATCTGTAGAAATAAAAAACGGATTGTTATTAGTAAACGGAAAACGCATTACCTTAAAAGGAGTTAACACCCAAGAAACGGATCCAGAAACAGGCCATGTAATGTCTGAAGAACTCCTATTAAAAGACATTCAACTTTGGAAAGAAAATAATATCAATGCGGTGCGTTTAAGTCATTATCCAAGAGGTAAAAGGTTTTATGAGCTTTGTGATAAATACGGTTTATATGTTGTTGATGAAGCAAATATAGAATCTCACGGAATGTACTATGGGAAATATTCTTTAGCCAAAAAAACTTCTTGGGAAAAAGCTCATATAGATAGAATGGTACGCATGGTTGAAAGGGATAAAAACCACCCCTCAGTGATTATTTGGTCTATGGGAAATGAAGCAGGAAATGGCGTTAATTTCTTTAAAGGGTACGATACAATTAAAGCAATCGATATTACTAAACGACCTGTACAATACGAACGTCCTTATAAAGAACGTGATGGTAATGTGTTTGATATGGACTCGAATACAGACATTATTGTTCCGCAGTACCCTAGTCCTGCAAACTTTAAAGAAGTAGGAAAATCAAAAACCGACCGACCTTATATTCCAAGTGAATATGCTCATTCTATGGGAAATAGCACTGGAAATTTTCAAGATTATTGGGATATCATTGAACAATATGACAATCTGCAAGGTGGATTTATCTGGGATTGGGTAGATCAATCGATTTGGAAAACCAATGAAAAAGGTGAGAAATATTATGCTTATGGAGGAGATTATGGAGAAAATATGCCTTCAGATAATTCCTTTTTAAATAACGGAATTGTTTTTCCAGACAGAACACCTCAACCCGCATTGTATGAAGTTAAAAAGGCGCATGAGTTTATCAACTTTAAAAATAAAGGAATTAATACGTATGAAGAATTGAGGGTATTGGTTGAAAATTTATACGATTTTACCAATCTAAATCAATTCCATTTTACGGTCCAAATAAAAGCAGAAGGGCAAGTTTTAAAAGAGATCCATCTTAAAAATATTTCGGTTGAAACGCAAACAGGAAAATTAATTAGAATACCTCTAGAAGGAATTAATTTTAAATCTAATACAGAATATTTTGTTGAAATTTCTGCAAAGACAAATCAACAATGGGGAATCCTTCCTGAAAATTTTGAAGTTGCCCACGAACAAATTCCTTTAGCTAGTAAATTTAAAAAAGAACCTACTAAAAATAACCTGAAATCAAATTTAACCGTTGAAGATTCGCAAGAAAGCTTTCAGGTTTTCAATGATCATTTAAACCTGATTTTTAATAAAAAAGAAGGCCGTATTGTTTCTTATAAATTCAACAAAAAAGAGTTAATAGAAGACAAAAAAGGTCTTAAACCCAACTTTTGGAGAGGTGTTACAGACAATGATTTTGGAAGCAAAATGGATAAAAAAAATATCGAATGGAAAACCGCTTCATTAGGATCAGAAGTTATAAATTTTGAATATAAAGAACTAGATAATGGAGCTATAAACTTTGAAGTTACTTATAACTTACCTGGGGTCCAAACAACTTTTATTTCCAATTATACCATGTTCGGGGATGCGGTACTTAAAATTGAAAACACCTTAAACGAAAGCAATTATAAAGGAGATATTCCAAGAATAGGAATGCGAATGCAACTCCCTAAAGAATATGAAAACCTAAGCTATTTTGGTCGAGGTCCTTGGGAAAATTATCAGGATAGAAATACTGCTGCATTTGTAGATGTATATACTTCAAAAGTAAAGGATCAATATGTACCCTATATTCGTCCACAAGAAAATGGATACAAAACAGATTCTAGGTGGCTTGCCTTTTCAAATAATGAACAACAAGGATTATTAATTGCAACGGGAAATAAAAACTTACTAAGTTTTAGTGCGCTCCATATGGAGAATGAAGATTTTGACACAACCGAGGGTATCGACTACGAAAATTCAAATGTTAGCAAACATACAATCGATATAAAAGAAAAAAACCTAGTGCAAGTCAATATTGATTTGGGGCAACGAGGAGTTGCTGGAGATGATAGTTGGAGGTCTAAACCACAAGAAAAATATCAATATAAAGGAACTGATAAACATACCTATAGTTTTTATTTGATTCCTTTTGAGAATAAAACGAAAGTTGATTTTATTAAGTTAAGTAAATACTATATTGGGCAGGAATAATACTATTTAAATGGAGTATAGCACTATTAAAATAACAGCTCTTGAAGCTGAAAAAATCCTTTTTGAGCTTTATAATATAAAAGGGAAAGCATCGTCTTTACCTGGTTATGTTGATTTTAATTTTAGAATAAAAATAGAAAATGAAGAAGGTTATATTCTAAAAATATCACGTCCTGAGGAAAACAAAAAATATCTTGATTTTCAGCAATATTTATTACAATATATCAAGAGCAGTGATAAAAACCTTATTGCTCCAAGAGTCGTTACAGATAAAAACAACGATTCCATTTCCGAAATAACAGATGGATTTGGAAAGAAACGATTTGTAAGAATGCTAACTTGGGTTTCCGGTAGAGTTTGGAGTTCTGTAAATCCTCAATTAGAAGGTTTTCGATTTAGTTTGGGAGAACAATGTGGTATACTTACAAAGGCACTTGAGAGTTTTGACCATCCCGAAGCACATTACTATTTTGACTGGGACATTGCTCAATCTCTTTGGACTAAAGATTATCTTCACTTATTTTCAGGTCCTAAAAAAGAGATTTTATCGCATCATCAGGATAAGTTTGAAGCGATTCAAACTTCCTATACAACGCTTCGAAAAAGTGTAGTACATAATGACCCCAATGACAATAATATAATTGTTTCTTCAGATCTACTTCATCCAAGAGCAAAAGCGGCAATAGATTATGGTGATGCCTTGTACACTCAAACTATAAATGATGTCGCTATTCTGTGTGCATATGGTATTATGAGGCATAATGACTCCTTGAATGCTTCCCTAGCGTTTATAAAAGGATATCATTCAGCCTTTCCTTTAGAGGAGGAAGAATTGGAACATTTATACCATGCAATTGCGATGCGATTAGTTATTATTGTCACTAGAGCTGCCATGAGTAAAATTGAAGAACCAGACAATGAATATCTATGGATTAGTGAAAAACCAGCCTGGGAGGTATTGGAAAAATGGCGATTAATATCTCCAGATTTTGCACATTATAGTTTTAGAGAAGCTTGTGGATTTACACCACATCCAAATGAAGATTTATTTGATCAATGGGCTTCTAAGCATCCTTTTCGACTTTCGGAATTATTCCCATCAATTCATTTAAATAATGTACATCCTATAGATTTAAGTGTTTCGAGTACTTGGATGGGGCATCAAGAAGAATTTAATAATTTGGAATGGTTTCAGTTTAAAATAAAGCAACTTCAAAAAGAAGTCCCCAATAAAATAATAGCTGGGGGATATTTAGAACCCAGACCTATTTATACCTCTTCTGCTTATGACCGAATAGGAAATTATGGTCGAGAAAGCAGAAGTATTCATTTAGGTGTCGATTATTGGTTACCCTTAGAAACACCTATTCATAGTATATTAGAAGGAGAAGTGGTAATAGCCATTAATGACGCTGGATTTAAAGAATATGGTGGTTTAGTTGTTTTAAAACACCAAACTGAAGCGCTTACATTTTATACACTTTATGGACATTTAAGTAAAAAAAGCGCTACTAAAAACAAGATAGGAGACTGTATAAAGAAAGGATCTAAAATTGGCAATCTTGGAAATTATTTTGAAAATGGCAATTGGGAACCACACCTACATTTTCAGGTGCTATTATCCCTTTTAAATTATAAAGTAGATTATCCAGGTGTAGCTTATTTTTCAGAAATAGCCGTTTGGAAAAGTATTTGTCCAAACCCAAATTTGTTGATTAAATCGGAAGAGTTAGAGAAAAAAGAAAATACGAGTCAAGAAGAACTTATCAACTATCGAAAAAAACATCTAGGAAAAAGTTTAAGCTTACAGTATAGAACTCCAATCGAAATGGTCCGAGGAGCAGGGCAATATTTAATTGATTCTATGGGCAGAAAATACCTGGACACTGTTAATAATGTAGCACATGTAGGACATGAAAATTATAAAGTTGTAAAAGCTGGGCAAGAACAAATGGCATTGATCAATACGAATTCTCGCTATCTACACAAAAATATAACTGTTTTGGCTGAGGAACTTATTAAAACATTAGCTCCGGAATTAAATGTGTTGCATTTTGTGAATTCGGGAAGTGAGGCCAATGAATTAGCAATTCGCATGGTAAAAGCGGTTACCGGTGAAAAAGACATTATTGCTTCGGAAGTTGGTTATCATGGTAATGCGAATATGTGTGTTGATATTAGTTCGTATAAATTTGATGGAAAAGGAGGAAAAGGCGCTCCGGAACACACCCATATTTTCCCTTTACCCGATGCCTTTAGAGGAAAATATAAAGGCGAGTATACCGCTGAAAAATATGCAGGTGAAGTTCAAAAACTAATTAAAAAGATTCAAAGCAAAGGCCGAAATTTGGGAGGGTTTATCATTGAACCCATTATTAGTTGTGGTGGACAAATAGAGTTGCCTGATGGGTTTTTGGCAAAAGCCTATCAAATGGTTCGAGAAGCTGGAGGTATTTGTATTTCAGATGAAGTACAAACCGGTTGCGGTCGGATGGGAAAAACATTTTGGGGTTTTCAATTACACGATGTAATACCAGATATTGTGACTATTGGGAAACCACTAGGAAACGGACATCCTATCGCTGCTGTTGCCTGCACACAAGAAGTTGCTGATAAATTTGCTAATGGCATGGAGTATTTTAATACTTTTGGTGGTAATCCTGTTTCTTGTGCTATTGCAACTGAGGTTTTAAGAGTCATTAAAAGAGAAAAATTACAAGAAAACGCATTAGTCGTTGGTGAATTTCTGAAGGCGAAATTAAAATCACTCGCTAAAGAATTTCCAATTATTGGAGCCGTCCGAGGACAAGGATTATTTCTTGGTATTGAATTAGTAGATACTAACTTAAATCCATTAGCCACACAAACCGATTATTTAGCAAACCGAATGAAAGAGCATGGGATATTAATGAGTACAGATGGCCCAGATCACAATGTGTTAAAAATTAAGCCCCCTCTTCTATTTACAAAAGAGAATGCCGACGAACTAATTTACTATTTGCGTAAGATTTTTGCTGAAGATTTTATGAGCATTACAGAAAAATAGTCGCACGATATTAATAAGTTATAAGATCAAAAATTATGAAAGAATCACTTTTAATACTTTTTTTATTATCCTTTAGTCTTGGATTTGCACAAACAACAGAAAAAATTGATAAAGAAGCTATAAAGGCTGTAATGAATTTACAAGAAAAAGCATGGTCTAATAATAATCTAGAAGGCTTTATGCAGGGTTATTGGAAAAACGATTCTCTAAAGTTTTATGGCAGCAGTGGACTTACTAAAGGTTGGCTAAAAACCTTAGAAAATTATAAAAAAGGATATCCAACCAAGGAGGATTCCGGAACCTTAAAGTTCACCATTAAAGACATCTCCAAAATTGATAAAGGTAGTTATTGGGTGATGGGTGAATATCACTTAAAGAGAATGATAGGTGATGCAAATGGTGTGTTTTTAATTATCTTTAAGAAAATAGACGGTGAATGGAAAATTATTGCAGACATGTCTTGCTAAACTATTTAAAATTTTCTGTCGGGATGGAATGGATTTATATCTAAAGATGTTTTCTTATCTGATATAATTTCAGATACTAATTTACCAGTTGCAGGACCTAAACTCCAACCCATCATGGCGTGACCTGTAGCAATTGTAAGGTTTTTGTATTGGCTTACTCTTCCTATATATGGCAATCCGTCAGGAGTACAAGGACGTAATCCACAAGCAGCATTATCAATTTCAGAGGCTTGTATTTTTACATCCTTATAATAATCGGAAGCAGCTTTACCAATGGTATTTACTCTAATTGGATTGATCTTATTATTAATTCCAGCAATTTCCATGGTACCAGCAAAACGTGTAAAACCATTCATAGGAGTTACCGCAACTTTCGCTTCTACTAAAATAGCAGGTATGGTAATCCCTGTTTCTCTTTCCACATTAATTCGATATCCTTTTCCAGCTTGAATTGGAATTTTAATACCTAATTTTTTAGTGATTAAAGGACTCCAAGATCCAGCAGCTAAAATAACCTCATCTGCTTTCAATGTTCTTTTTGAGGTTTCAACCTCCATAATTTTACGTCCAGAAACAATTAAGTCTTGAACGCTCTCATTTTTATAAATACTAACTCCTTTCGCTTTTAAATAAGATAACATTTCTGTCATAAACTCTTTGGGAGTCATGTGCGCATCAGAATCAAAATAAACTGCTCCTTTACAATTGATGTTTGCGTTAGGTTCCATTTTCCTCACTTCTTCTTCAGAAATATTTTTAACATTAAGCCCTTCTTTAATGGCTCGTTGTCCTACTTTCCATTCTTCTTCTCCTGCCTTATCTGTTTTATAAAGCATTAAAAGGCCTTTTCTTTCAAAATGAAAATTAAAATCTTCGGAGGATTTAATTTCTTTATATAACTCTCTTCCTAAAATATTAATATCCTTGATAATAGGAATGGCTTTTTCAACTTTAGGAGCAGTAGCAGATTTTTTAAATTTTAAGGACCATTGTAAAAAATCCTTATCCAAACGCGGTTTTATATAAAAAGGACTGGAGGGATTAAACATCCATTTAATTCCTTTAGTGATAATACCAGGAGCTGCTAAAGGAATGATATGACTGGGTGTAATATATCCCGAATTTACAAAAGAAGCTCCAGAGGTAATGTCACTTTTATCAATAACAGTTACTTGGTGTCCTTCTTGCTGCAGGTAATAAGCAGAACACAAGCCAATGATTCCTCCGCCGATAATGATTACTTCTTTTTTCATTGTTAAATCACTTGAAAACCGTGAGCATAAGGATCGTCTTCTTTATCAATTAAAATAGTATTATAGCCATAAATCTTTGCCCATCCTTTTATGCTAGGAATAATAGCCTTGTTACCATTTAATTCTGTTTCTTCTTCTATCTTTCCAGTAAAAGTGGAGCCTATATAGCTTTCGTGAATAAAATCAACTCCTTTGGACAATTTCCCTTTTGCATATAATTGTGCCATTCTAGCTGAAGTTCCTGTTCCACAAGGGCTTCTATCTATCGCTTTATCCCCATAAAACACAGCATTACGTCCAGAGGATTTTGGATTAATGGGATTTCCTGTCCATTGGATATGACTTACATCTCTTATGGTTTCATTTTCTGGGTGTATGAACCTATTAGAGTATTTTTCATTAATGCGTTTTCTTAGTATCTGAGAATATTGAATTAGTTTCCCAGCCGTAAAATTATGTATTCCACTAAAGTTTTTCTGAGGATCTATAATTGCATAATAATTTCCTCCATACGAAATATCAAAGGTAATTGTTCCTAACTCAGGACATTCTATACTTAGATTTTCTGCTGCTAAATAGGATTTTACATTTTTCAGTTTTACCCATTCTACTTTCCCATTGGTTTGTTTATAATCTATTACAATCAATCCAGCTGGAGTTTCCATTCTTACTTTTCCAGGGGTTAATGGCTCTATGATTCCTTCTTCAATAGCAATGGTAATTGCTCCAATGGTTCCGTGACCACACATGGGTAAGCAGCCTGAGGTTTCAATGAATAAAATCCCAAAGTCATTTTCAGGAAATTGAGGTTCAAAAAAGAAACTACCACTCATCATATCATGACCTCTAGGCTCGTACATTAATCCTTTACGTATCCAGTCGTATTCTTTTAAAAAATGCTGCCTTTTTTCACTCATAGAATCACCTAAAAGATCTGGACAACCAGTAGTTACTACTCTAACAGGATTCCCGCAAGTATGCGCATCAATACATTTATAAATGGTTTTACTCATTGTTATGATCTTCAATATAGTTATTCACTCTATTTTCTAAAATAGAAAGTGTTACGGTCCCTTGTTCTAAAACAACCTCATGAAACTCACGAATATCAAATGAACTTCCCAATTCTATTTCTGCTTTTTTACGTAATTCTCTAATTTTTATTTCTCCTATTTTATAAGATAATGCTTGTCCTGGCCAAGAGATATATCGATCGGTTTCGGTATTGATTTCATGAATAGAAAGTGCTGTGTTTTCAGCCATGTAGTTGATCACCTGCTCGCGTGTCCATCCTTTAGCATGAATTCCTGTATCGACTACTAATCTGCAAGCCCGCCACATTTCGTAAGTTAGTTTTCCAAACTGTTCATATAAAGTAGTATACATTCCCATTTCTTCAGCAAGAAATTCGCAATACAAACCCCATCCTTCTCCATAAGCGGATAAATAAGTGTCTTTTCTAAATTGAGGGATGCTATCGCCCAATTCTAAATTTAATGAACTTTGCAAGTGATGACCTGGTACTGCTTCATGAACTGTTAGAGAAGGTAAAACATAAAGAGGTCTACTGGATAAATCATAGGTATTTACCCAATAATATCCTGGATCTGTACTGTTTTTACTTGTCCCTACATACCTTCCAGTTGTATATTTTGGTGCTATGGCATCAGGTACTGGTGCTACTCCATAGGGTTTTCTAGGTAGGGTTTTAAAAAACCTAGGCAATTGCTCATCTGCTCTTTTTGCCATATCTCTAGCAATCATTAAAAGTTGTTTTGGAGAAGTCGCATAAAATTGAGGATCGGTTCTTAGAAAATTTAAAAACTCTGAAAAACTTCCTTGAAAGTTTAATTCAGAAATTATTTTTTCCATTTCAGTTTTTATTCGAGCTACTTCTTGTAATCCAATAGAATGAATATCATCTGCACTATACTGAGTACTTGTTGTATAGTAATTGATTCTGTTTTGATAATATGCATTGCCATTAGGAGTTTCGGAAATTCCTATACTCGTTCTTGTTTTTGGAAAATATTCATCTTCAAAAAAAGTTTTCACCAATTTAAATTGGGGAATGACATTAGTAGTAATCGCAACTTTAGCAGCAATTAAGACCGAATCTTTTTGAGTTGATGTTAGCGTTTTTGGTAAATTATTAAAGGGTTGATAAAAATAACTTTCTTCAAAATTTTCAATAATATGGTCATTGTAACTGGACTCATAGCCATTAAATATGACGCTGGGTTGTGATACTCCTTTTTCTAAGCCTTCTCTTAATAAAGGCAAAAATTGACTCACTCTACTCGGGATTGCATTCAATTTTGTTAAATAGTCTTTCACTTGCTCATAATTTTGAAATGGGCGAACCATAAATGAAAAATTAGTGTGAAATCCTGAATCGGATAACAAAGGGTTTAAATACATTTCAAATTCAAAGTAATCAATGGTATCTTGTAATTGAAACTTTAATAGTTTCAAAGAGATAGATTCCGTTTCAGATAAGAAAATTACATCAATCTTAGCTAGTCGTATTAATTGTTCCTTCGCATATTTCGCCTCTTTTTTGTAGTATTCCTTTGAAAATAAACCCAAGGGATATTCATTTTCATCGTAACTTTCTCTTTCTTCTATTTCTAAAATTATTTTATTTAACAAATCTGAATCCTTGACCTGGGACTCTTTAGAACAGCTCATGAATATTAGAAATAGTACTAAAAATAATCCCTTAAAGATTTTCATACATACTTAGATTTTATCTTTTGAATTTTTACCGTTAACTAACCTTATAATTCCTAAAGGATTCTCATCTGTTAACTCATTTGGAAGCAATTTATTTGGCCAACTTTGAAAGCTAAATGGACGAACCCACCTATTAACCGCATGAACACCGACTGCTGTAAAACGACTGTCTGTAGATGCGGGATACGGACCTCCATGAAGCATTGCAGGACAAACCTCAACGCCAGTTGGAACTCCATTAAATATAATTCTTCCTACTCTGTTTTGAAGCGCGTCAATTAGTTCAGGAAAATTTTGAAGCTCTTCTTCTTCTCCTAAAATAGTTCCAGTTAGCTGGCCTTCTAAATGACTTATTACCTGTTTTAATTCATTTGCATCTTTACATACTACTAGCATAGAAAAAGGTCCGAAAACCTCTTGATGCAAAGTTGTGTTATTTAAGAAAGTTAGTCCATTAACAGTCACAATTGCTTGTCTTGCATAATTAACTGCAACACTATCTTGAAAATCAGCATTAACAGTTAGTCCTTCTTGCTGTATTGCTGTTTGTTTATTTTTTTCATAATTTCCAATTATAGTAGGATGAAGCATACAAGAAGGTTCTAATTTTACTATTTCTTCAGAAAGAGTGTTTATAAAATCAGTTAAAGAATCACTTTTTATTCCAAGAATTAAACCTGGGTTGGTACAAAACTGACCAGACCCTAAAGTAATAGATCCAGCATATGTTTTTGCTAAAGCTACACCTCTATTTTGTATCGCTTTTGGTAATAGTACTACCGGATTAATACTTCCCATCTCAGCAAAAACCGGTATTGGCTCGTCTCTTTGTGCAGCGATATCGTATAAAGCTCTCCCACCTTGAATACTTCCTGTAAATCCTACAGCTTTTATATCTGGATGCGTCACTAATTCAATTCCTACTTCAATTCCAGCACTATTTAAATTTGAAAAAACTCCATTAGGCATATTCGTTTTTTGAGCAGCCCTTATAATTGCATCTGAAACCATTTCACCAGTTCCAGCATGCATAGGGTGTGATTTACAAATGACGGGGCAACCTGCTGCTAATGCAGAGGCCGTATCTCCTCCAGCTGTTGAATACGCAAATGGAAAGTTACTAGCTCCAAAAACGACTACAGGTCCTAATGGAACTAACATCTTTCGGATGTCCTGTTTGGGGATTGGTTTCCTATCTAAATCTGCAGTATCTATTGTTGCTGCTACCCAAGAGCCTTCTTCCAACATAGTTGCAAAACTTGTTAACTGCCCCATGGTTCTGCCTCTTTCTCCTTTTGCTCTTCCTTCTGGCAAGCCAGTTTCTGATTGATACATCGCAATCAAATCATCTCCCATTGCAATTATTTCATCAGCGATGGCTCTTAAAAAGTTTGCTTTTTCTAATCCAGATTTTTTACTGAAAGATTTAAATGCTTCCGCTGCCAACTCAGCCGCTTGATTAATCTCTTCAGAAGTTGCTTCTGTAAAAATTTGTTCGTTTTCTATATTCAATTTTGGATTGAACGTTGTGTATGTTTTCCCGCCTTTTGCGGAACGCTTAATCCCTATATGATTTTCTCCTGTTGTCATTTTCTGTATTTTATTAATTTTTTGTGTTTTTCGACAGCTACTTGTAAGGTGATTTTTTATTGCAATTCTCGCGAGTGAGTCTAATTTCTAAAATTATAAATTTTTATAATCTGGTAATTGAGGCCTATTTTTTAACCCATCTTCAATAATCTTTAAAACCAAAGCTCTTTCCGTTCCTACTAAGGATAAACGAGGTGCTCTCACATTCTCAGTTCCAATACCTGTAGCGACTTCAGCTAATTTAATGTTTTGTACTAATTTAGAATTAATATCTAACTCTAACAAGGGTAAAAACCATCTGTAAATTTCAAGTGCTTCTTTAATTTTACCTGCTTTTTGAAGTTCATAAATCGCAACTGTTTCTGCTGGAAAAGCACAAACTAATCCCGCTACCCATCCATCTGCTCCCATTAATAAACTCTCCAATGCTAAAGTATCTACTCCTGTCATAATTTTTAAACGATTCCCAAAACGATTTTTAATACGAGTTACATTAGAAATATCTCTAGTAGATTCTTTAACAGCTTGTATCGTTTCACATTTTAACAAGACATCAAACATATCTAAAGTAACTTCCGTCTTATAATCAACTGGGTTGTTATAAACCATAATTGGCAAACTACTATTATTGGCTACTGCTTTAAAATACTCCACTACTTCACGATTACCCGCACTATAGCGCATTGGTGGAAGCATCATTAAACCACTAGCTCCATCTTCTTCAGCTTTATTTGCAGCATCAATTGCACCTTTGGTAGTTTGTTCGGCAATATTTATCATTACAGGAATTTTACCAGCTACTATTTTTACTGTTTCGGTAGTTAAAGTTCTCTTTTCAGAATCTTCTAAAGTACTTGCTTCCCCTAAAGTTCCTCCTAAAACAATTCCATGAACACCCGCTTCTAATTGTGCTTTTATATTTTGTGAAAACATCGCTAAATCTAAAGTATCTTTAGTCGTAAATTTAGTAGTAACTGCTGGCATTATACCTTCCCATTGAAATTTCATATTATGAATATTTTATTAAACAATAATTATTAAATTGTATTGTATTTATATAAATTTATACAATATCGGTTTACTTGGTGTCGCATCATTTTCAAATGATGCTATCTGAAGATTTAACATATAATATCCATCTAAAATAGATGTCGGAACATAAATAAATTCGGTAATGGTAGCATCCAATCTTGGCGCTAATGGATAATTCCAAAAAGCTTTGTGGGCCAATAATTCCCCATCGTCTTTTTCCTTATCAACCGAAGGTAAATCTATTAACAAATGTTTTATTCCAACCTCTTTTAAATACGCGGCTGCTTCTTCTAATAAATAAGCCCAGTTGGTATTTGAGTATTTTTTAGATTTCTTAGTGTCAGAATTTGGAATTGTTCTAATTATTATAGCCTCTGGTTTACTTCCATTTAATGCATTTTTAATTTGTTCTTTAGAGATCACTAAATCATCACCTTTTTCATAGGGTATTACTGTGATTAATTCAGCTTGAAAAAAGAAATTTTTTAAAGTTTGATTGATAGAGTGAAATTCTTTAGTAATGTGCCCAATGCATTCGGTATGAGTTCCATGAGCATGAGGATTAAATTCTATCGAATTAAAATTAACAGAAGCACCTTCACTCACTTTACCAATCCAATCTCCATCTTTAACAGGTTCTATTTTTGGCTCATTTAAATACCAAGCTATCGGGTTTTCAGTTGAAGCAGTTAAGGGAATTGAAATATCTATTGGTTTAGATAAATCGATCTTCTTTGCAATAGTGTCAATTTCTAGTTTTACAATCATTGTTTAAAAATAAGCATTTTATTCGACCATAAATAAATTACTGGCAATGCCATCGCTTAAAAATTTTCCTTTCTCTGAAATTATTAAAACGCTATCATTAGTAAAAACCTGTTCTTTTTTGGACGATGAACTACTCCTATCATTATTAATAGATGGTTTTACCACCTTCGCAAAGACAATTTCCAACAAACCATCATTAATAGGACTTTTAGTTTGTTCCAATAAATAATCTAAATATTTTATGCCAAAATTATTTTTCACTTTATTTAATGAAACTCCGGACATGGTCCTTAATCCTGTCATTAAATATTCATTGTATTGGTCAGTTTTAGATAACATTTCTCTTTCAATGGGTAATTTACCTATTTGAATTTGATTTATATATTGAATATTATTGCTAATATTCCAACTTCGAATGTTTCCATCAAAAGAATGTGCTGAAGGTCCTAGCCCCAAATAAGATTTACCCTGCCAATAAGCGGTGTTGTTTTCAGAAAAACATCCTTGCTTACCAAAATTAGAAAATTCGTAATTCACGTATCCTTCTTTCTTCATTTTATCTAATAAAATAAGATATTGACGATGAGAATTTATTTCACTAACAGGAGCTATTTTACCATTTTTAATCAGCTTTTTAAGTACTGTTTTGGGCTCCACAGTTAGCGCATAACATGATATATGAGGAATCCCAAAAGCTACTATTATATCCAAATTTTCTTTCCATCGTTTATCATCTAAACCCGGAATCCCGTATATAAGGTCCACACTTATATTATCAAAATATTGAGTAGCCATTGTCAAACATTCCTTTGCTTCTAAAGCATTATGAGCTCTGTTCATTAGTGTTAGATCTTCTTCAAAAAAAGATTGCACTCCAATACTCAATCGGTTGATCTTTGTTTTAGAAAGTTGATACAGTTTACCTTTGGTAAGATCGTCTGGATTGGCTTCTAGGGTTACTTCTATATTTTCTTCAACTTCAAAATTTTTATAAACTTCTCCTATTAGCAAATCTATTTCCTCTTTATTTAATAATGAAGGGGTTCCACCACCAAAGTAAATCGTTTTTATAGGAACAGAAATTTCACTTTTTCTCAATTCAATTTCGCTACAAATTGCAGCTAATAATTCATCTTTTCTCTTAATACTTGTTGAAAAATGAAAATCACAATAATGACATGCTTGTTTACAGAAAGGGATATGAATATAAATTCCAGCCATTTATCTAAATCTGGGTATTTTAGTATTTATAAAAGTGTCCATTAATTATTTTTTTACGCGTCCTTCATTTTGTTTTACAAAAGCAGACCATCCGGTGTAATTTTTCCCAATTTCTATTTTCCCTGAATTATAAAAATGACAAACAGCTGCAGCCAATCCGTCAGTGCTATCTAAATTTTTAGGTAATTCTTTTAATTGTAATAAACTCTGTAACATTTTAGCTACTTGTTCTTTACTGGCATTCCCATTTCCAGTAATGGCCATTTTTATCTTTTTAGGAGCGTACTCTGTAATAGGAATTTCTCTAGAAAGTCCAGCTGCCATTGCAACTCCTTGAGCTCTTCCTAGCTTAAGCATTGATTGTACGTTTTTACCGAAAAAAGGTGCTTCAATTGCAATTTCATCTGGTTTAAATGTATCTATCAATTCAATAGTACGTTCAAAAATTAATTTCAATTTTAAATAATGATCATCATATTTGTGAAGTTGAAGCTCATTTAATTGTAAAAAATGCATTTTTTTATTAACCACTTTTATAAGCCCAAAGCCCATAATAGTTGTTCCAGGATCAATACCAAGTATAATTTTATCAGAATTCATTAGATTTTTTAAATCTCAAATTAAAGATTTACTAATTTAGCTTTTTATGTTCGCACTAAGTGACAAATCTAAACAATACTTTTGGTTGTACTTAAATTTTTAATCGATTAAAAACCATTAAAGTAGCTACTATTTAATCTAGAACGATTCTTCATGGTCATACTGAAACCTCATTAAACTTTAGAAATGGAACTGATTATGCTCTCAATAGATATTTAAGTTTTAGGTACCGTAGATTATGGATATCATTCAAGAATCTAAAAGTCAGTTCCAATTAGGTTTTTATTTTGGGAAATGTATTTAATTTTAATCGCTAGTCTTAATTACTAAGGGGAGTTTAAATGTCGTTTTTACTGGTATTCCTCGTTTATAAGCAGGAGCAATAGGCTGTAATGTTTTTATTCCTTCAATGATATTAGCAGCTAATGATGGGATTTGGACTTTTAACAAACTATCAATTTTCATGGAAGTAATAGCAAGTTTTCCTTTTTCATCAACTAGAAAATCTAAAACAAGTGTTTCGTTAAGTTCATTAGTTACCATCGTATTTTCTGAGTTTATAACTTGATACAAGTGAGAGGAAAGCGTGTTTTCAAAACAGTTTTTTTGTTGTTTTTTTTCAGTAAATGATTCGCAATTTAAAAAAACAGGATATTGATCTACATCTTTCCAACTGTCTCTTATACACATCTCCGAGCCCACGAGACGTAGAGGAATCTCG
>CAJXVL010000016.1 GCA_913061205.1 uncultured Flavobacteriaceae bacterium
ATAATATTATTTATACTATTGAAAATTCTTCTATCACAGCCAACCAAAGTTTTGAGGAGGTGAGTTTATTTGTAGACGGTAATGGGAGTAGTAATAATGTGTATTTAGCATCTAATGGAGTAACCGTTAAAGCAAGTGCGGGTGCAGTAGCCGGAGATACGGGAGTACTAAATGGTGATACTTATACTATTGTCGATATAAATACTTTAAATACAATGATTAGTGATGAACAAGATGTAACCAAAGTGGTTACTTCTTTATTGACTGATATGAGTAATATGTTTTTTCTTGGAGGTGAAACTTATTCTAATTTTAACCAAGATATAAGTTCTTGGGATGTGAGTAATGTGACTAAAATGGAGAGTATGTTTTATAATGCTACTTCTTTTAATCAAGACTTAAGTTCTTGGAATGTTGATGTTGTTACAAGTTGTAATTTTTTGTGTGTAAATACTACGTCTTGGACATTACCAAAACCAAACTTCCCTAATTGTAGTACTGAAGATTAACGTTTTAATAGATTATAAACCTTACAAGCCACTCTTTAATTTAGGGTGGTTTTTTTTTATGCCTTCGGCTGTGTGGTTAGTCATTTACATAATGGTATTATATTAAAGGCATATCCTCCTCCTTCAACATAAAATACCATTATGAACACCTATAATCACTAATCTGATCTATTTTTTGCATAAAAAAACCTTAACAAATTAATGCTAAGGGTATAATCAATTCGAGAGTGGCAAGGCTCCCCACTTATTTACTAATAATTGAAAAATTACAAATTGTCTTTAGTGCAAGATATGATAATTATCATTGTTAACCTTTTTTTAAACTAAACCTTAAAACTTAGTAGCGTTTATTAGCTGACCCATTAAGTAATTCATATCAATAATCCTTGCTTTATATATAGAGTAAAAAACAAAAAAAAACCCCCAACAAATCAATGATGAGGGTATAACCAATTCAAGAGTGACGAACTCTCTTTTTACTTAATATTGCAAAATTACAAATTGTTTATAATACAAAATATGACAATTGTCATTATTGAAAATTTAATAAAAACATACTTGTTACCAATTAAAAATTTTAATAGATAAATGCGATTCGTTTACTAATGTATCAAACTCAACTAAGAATTCAATAAATAATGTTTTAAATCCTCGTAGGTAACTATTGTGGTTGCTTCTTTAATTTTTCCCATTACCGATTTAATTTGTGGTGGTAGGACTTGTTCCTTTTTGACCACCGCTTCTACAATGTCTAAAAATTTAGTGGGATGTGCGGTTTCAAAAAAAACACAATAAGCCGTTGGATTCTTTTCTAAGTATGCTTTACACCCCAAATAACCAACTGCCCCATGTGGATCGGCAACATAATTATAACGGTTATAAATTTCTAACATCGCTGCCTTGGTTTCTTCATTGGAAAAACTAAACGACGAGAGGTTTTCTTTTAGGGTCTCAAAATTATTTTTATATAGTTCTTGAATGCGAATAAAGTTACTTGGATTTCCTACATCCATTGCATTACTTATGGTTTGCACAGATGGCTTCGGTTTGTATAGCGCTGTACTTAAATATTTTGTTACGACATTGTTGTCGTTATTTGATGCTATAAAATGTTTAATAGGCAAACCTAACTGTTGCGCCATCATGCCTGCACAGACATTTCCAAAATTTCCACTTGGCACAGAAAAAACAAGGTCTTTATGCTTTTTATGTAATCTTTTGTATGCAAACATAAAATAAAATAATTGAGGCAACCAACGTGCCACATTGATAGAATTTGCAGAGGTTAACTGCATCATATCGGTAAGTTTTTTATCTAAAAAGGCAGTTTTAACCATGGCTTGACAATCATCGAAGGTACCCTTAACTTCTAGCGCGCTAATGTTTTGCCCATGGGTCGTTAATTGTTTTTCTTGAATGGCACTCACTTTCCCACTCGGGTAGAGTATTACTACTTTTACATTTTTGACCCCTAAAAACCCATTTGCTACAGCTGCACCTGTATCGCCAGAGGTAGCTACTAGAACGGTTACTTCATTGTTGTTGTTTTTATTAAAATAGCCTAAACAACGTGCCATAAAACGAGCACCAACATCTTTAAATGCCATCGTTGGTCCGTGAAACAGTTCTAAAGTTGAAATATTTTTATTGAATTCCACCACGGGGAAATCAAAAGAAAGTGTTTCTTCTATTATGGTTTTTAAAACATCTGTTGGAATTTCTGGAGATGTAAATTGCTTGATGGCTTCGTAGGCAATTTCAGAATGAGATAGGCTATCAATGTTCTCAAAAAATGCTTTTGATAAGGGGGTTATTTGTTCGGGAAAATACAATCCTCTATCTGGAGCCAATCCTTTAATAACCGCATCTTTAAACGATACATTAGCTGCTTTTTTATTTAAACTGTAGTATTTCATTGTTTGTTTGTTTTTCTAACGTTTGAGTGGGAATTTTTCCGGTTTAACCTATAACACTTTGATCCCTTCAATGTTAATTTTTGAGATGTGAATATCAAATTTAATCCCTGTGCTTAAATATACTTTTTCTATGGCTTCGCTTACCAAGGTTGCAGTTTCGATTCCTTTACATAAAGAAAAAATAGAAGGTCCAGAACCAGAAATATTAGTACCTAAAGCTCCTGCATTTAACGCTGCTTGTTTAACTTCCTTATAAAACGGAATTAACTTACTTCTGTGGGGTTCTATAATGGCATCATGCAAGGATCTTTTCATTAATTGGTAATTGTTAGTATGTAAACTATGGATCAAACTTCCAAAGTTTGCCCATTGAACAATTGCTTCTTGAAGCTTTACTTCTTTTGGAAGAATTGCTCTAGAATCTGCTGTTTTAACCTCTATTTGTGGGTGAATAATGGTTGCATATAAGTTATCTGGAGATGGAATTTCCAAAATTTCTAAAGGCGATAAGCTTTTTACTAAGGTAAAACCTCCAAACAAAGCAGGTGCTAAATTATCTGCATGTTCACATTTACTAGCCAAGGCTTCCCCTTTCATAGCAAATTGGGTAAGTTCGGTTTTATTATAAGGGCTTCCTAAAAGCGCATTCATTCCAAAAACACTTCCAACAGCACTCGCTGCACTACTACCAATACCACTACCAGGTTTTATATTTTTATAGATTTCAATTTCGAAACCACAATCTGGTTGAAGCGTTTCATACATCGCTAGAGCAGAAACTCCAGCAACATTTAATTCGGTTTTAAAAGGGAGTTCGAATCCTTCAATTTTAGTAATTCGAATGCCTTTTTTATCGACTTTTCTAATTAGCATCTCGTCTCCTACTGCATCTAAGCAAAAACCTAGCACATCATATCCACAAGCTACATTGGCAACCGTTGCCGGAGAAAATATTTTTATTTCATTCATCTTTATTTGGAACAAGATTGATTATAAGACATTTGTATTTAATTCCATATATTTAACTATATTTGAACAAATATCTGAAAAAAGACATATATGCACAATAATATTTGTCCATACTTTAATTAAACCTAAATATATTCGATATTACTATGAAAAAAGAATTGGACTCGAAAGATATTCAGATTTTAAGTCTATTACTGAATAATGCACGGCTTTCAAACAAAGAGATTGCTGCAAAAATTGAAATTGCACAATCTAGCACACACGATCGAATTAAAAAACTAACCCAGAAAGGATATTTTAAAGGGACTTCTGTTCATATTGATCAAAAAAAACTGGGCCTTAATATTGAGGTAATGTTAGCCATTAAGCTGAACAAGCAACACCGTTCGGTAATTGGAGATTTTATAAAAAAAGCTTCTCAGTTGCCAGGTGTTCTTCAATTATTTCACATGGCAGGTGACAATGATTTTATTTTGCATGTAGCAGTAAAGGATTCTGATGAGTTAAGAGTTTTTATTCTCGATCGATTATCTACCTTAGATTATATACAAAGCACCCAAACCACTATGGTTTTACATAACGAAAAGGTAAATAATATTCTTTAGTAAATTGCGATTACTCTTAATTATCGAGCGGATTGAATGTTTATATAAAATCTAAAAACACGTTGCGATTTTTTTCAGGTTCATACAGATAGAAGATGAAAATGGAATGTAAGAAGCTCAAAGAGTAAAGAAATAAAAGCATAGCACCTTTTAATACATGATTTTAGTCGATGTGCGTCAATTTAAATTTTCTGTATTGTATTTACACCATGTCCAAAAGGCTCTAGTTGAGATTTTTTTTATTAAAAATTTATTAGCTTTGCAGCTATCTATATCAACTATAAACACACTTGTGTTTTTATCTACATGTTATAGCACATCAAAAAAAAGATTAATAAAATGAAAAAACACACTATTTTAATTTCGTTGGTACTTGCTTGTTTCTTTATAGATAATTTTGATCTTCATGCACAAGAAAAAGTTTTTCAAGAACTTGAAGAAATTGCTATTATAGATCAAAAAATAATGATGCCAATGCGAGATGGTATTCGTTTAGCTACTGATATTTATCGTCCTAAAACGGATAAAAAAGTGCCTATTATTTTTTCACGAACCCCTTACAATTTCAATTCCTGGGGAGATGGAAAACAAAAAACAAGAACAGCTAAAAAGGCGTTAGAAGCAGTTAAAAGAGGTTATGCTTATGTAGTTCAAAATGAACGTGGGCGTTATTTTTCAGAAGGAGAATGGGATATTTTAGGAGTTCCATTAACCGATGGCTATGATGCATTTACCTGGATGAAAAATCAATCTTGGTCCAATGGTAAAATAGGTACTGTGGGTTGTTCTTCTACTGCGGAATGGCAAATGGCAGTTGCCGCTTTAGACCATCCTTCTCATGCAGCAATGGTGGCTCAAGGATATGGTGCTGGTGTTGGACGGATTGGTGAAATCAACGAACAGGGAAATTGGTATCGTGGCGGTGTAGAACAGATGTTATTCTTTTCTTGGTTATATAGTGTAGAACATGATAAATTTAAACCCCGAATTCCAGCTGGAGCTAGTCAGGAAGATTTAATTAGAATTTCCAGGTTTTACGATTTAGCACCCGAAAATCCACCAGTAGATATGGCAGCAGCTTTAAATCATTTACCCATTCAGGATATTCTAAAAAACATAAATGGTAAAAATGAAGTTTTTGATAAAATGATACGCCGAAAACCAAATGATGAAGCTTGGTTTAATGGAGGGATTTACCATGATGATATGGAAATTGCTGTTCCAAGTTTTTGGTTCGCTTCTTGGTACGATGTGTCTGTAAGTCCAAATTTAGCCTTATTTAATCACGTTAGAAATAATGCTAAAAACAAATCAATCAGCGATAATCAATACTTAGTGATAGCACCAACTTTACATTGTCGCTATAATCGAGCAACTGAAAATACTATTGTTGGAGAACGCAATGTTGGAGATGCAAGACTTAACTATGAAGAACAAATTTATCTTTGGTTTGACTTTTGGCTAAAAGGAGTACAAAATGATTTTAAAGCGAAAACACCAAGAGTGCAATATTATACAATGGGAAGCAATAAGTGGCAAGCGTCAGAAACTTGGCCTCCAGAAAACACTAAATTAACGAGCTATTATTTAAAAAGTAATGGGCAAGCCAATAGCTTTTTTGGGGACGGAAAATTATCAACTTCAAAAGCAAATTTTGATAGTCCAGATAGTTTTACTTATGATCCAATGAAACCAGTACCTTCATATGGTGGTAATGTATGCTGTACAGGAAATGCAATTAAAGGAGGTGCTTTCGATCAACAACAAATGGAGACGAGAAATGATATTTTGATTTACAGCACCGATATTTTAGAGGAAGGCATAGAAGTTTCAGGTTTTATTGAAGCTACACTCTATGTGTCTTCTGATACAAAAGACACTGATTTTACTATCAAACTCATCGATGTATATCCCGATGGAACAGCATATAATTTGGATGAAACCATACAGCGTGTAAGGTATCGGGAAGGTTATGACAAAGAAGTATTTATGGAGAACGGCAAGGTCTATCGATTAGATTTGACTCCTATGTCAACCAGTAATTTTTTTAAAAAAGGACATCGCATACGCATTGAAATATCGAGTAGTAATTTTCCTCGTTTTGCCCGTAATTTGAATACAGGAGGTAATAACTATGATGAAATAGAAAGTGTAATCGCTCATAATAAGATACATCATTCTTCAAGTTATACCTCACAGATAAGGCTGCCAATAGTCTCCAACTCAAGTGAGGGTAACAAATAACAAAATTACTCCTGTAAGTTGGAAACTAAATAAGACCTAATTATACAAATCAGTTTCTTTTAATTCAGCGTACTTTAAGCCCTTTTATAAAGTCATACTTAGCATTATAGTAGTAAATCTTATTGGTATCTGAAATTCATATTTGTTTGGTTCAATGCAATTTATTACATTTAAAGACTATTAATTTAAAACAAACAATTATGAAAAAATTATCAATCCTTTTAATTGCAGGCGTTATGGCAGTAGCTTGTTCAAATGGAAAACATGCCGAATTTGAAAAAAACACGGAAGCTGCAAAGGCTTACTTTAAACTACATGAAACCGAAAATGCAGAAGAAATGTTTACTTATCTCTCCGATGACTTAACATGGCACATGCCTGGTTACGGAATGGGAATAGGTGGCGTAGAAGAAGTAAAAGCTGCTATTCTTGGGTATCAAGCGGGATTTGATAATATGGTATTCACTGCAGATTATTGGCTGCCTGGTGTAGATACCGAAACCGGTGTTCCCGATGGCAGTACTCGTGTCTATGGGACATGGACCTCTGTTTATGCAGAAACTGGACAAGAATTAAGTTTAACCAGCTACCATTCTTTTGAATTTAAAGATGGTAAAATTATAAATGGTGGAGATTGGTTTGATTTGGGAGGCATGATGAATTCTTTGGTACCAGCTCCCGTGGAAGTAATAGAAACAGAAACGATGGAATAAGGAAACGTATTTATAAGATGGAGATTCGAGTTTAAATATCGATCTCGCTACTATAAGAGCAATCAGAAATGGTTGCTCTTTTTTGCTTTTAAATTATTGATAAAAGTTAAATTATAAGTGTTTGAAGGAAAATAAAATTTCCATCCTGAGTATAGATAAGTTTAGTGACGATTCTTATCTACAATTAGATAATGCAATTAAGGAGTCATTATTCTAAAAAGCATATAAAGAATTATTAAAATAACAATAAGCCACCAATATTTTTTAAACATACCGTCAGTCCATTTATTTGCTCCCCACATACTACAAAGTTTTATTTTTTAAAATTAAGAGCGTTGGTTTATCGTTAAAATTAACGATTTAAATGATTTTATGAGTTTTGGAATTGTCCCGAAGGATACTAAAAGACATTTCGATATACCATCGGAACAGACAATAACTGGTGTGTTGTATTTAAATTAACTCACTAATTCATCAATCACTTTAGCCAATTCAAAATCCTTATCCGTTACACCACCAGCATCATGAGTTGAAAGACTGATATTTAAAGAATTATATACATTACTCCAATCCGGGTGGTGACTTAACTTTTCTGCTTCAAAAGCGATGCGAGTCATTACCGAAAAGGCATCTTTAAAATCTTTGAATTCTAATGAGGTATGGATTGCATTTTCATGATAGGTCCAATCTTGAAAGTTTTTTATTTTTTCTTTAATGCTTTTTTCTGATAATGCGTTCATGGTATTAATTTTTTATAAATGTATTAAATAAATACTCATTAAAATAATAAAAAAGGGCTTGCTACATCATTTAATCTGTGGTATTTTTGTTTGAATTATTCTAATAATAGAAAATAAACCTAATTAAAAACTATAAAAATTGATATGTTAGAGCATTATTTTGACTGTCCACATTGTTGGGAGCATCAATTAAAAATGATTGATCCCTCCGTTAATCATCAGAACTTTATTGAGGACTGCACGGTTTGCTGTAATCCCCTTGAATTTGATTTAATAATTGAAGATCATACATTGCAATCTTTTTCTGTAATACCTATAGGCCAATAAAAAATGCATTTAATAAATAGTTTTTTCATAATAATGTAATTTTAAATTTTATTTAAAATTACATTATTTGTAAGTTGGTTCAAGGCCGAACTAAGGAGTGCAGTTTGTAAAAAAAGGCTTTGTGACACTCCATTGTGGGGTACCATAACTAAATTTAGTACAGTCTGTAACAGCATCAACATTCCAAGCACCTAGGTTTTGATTAAAAGAAGTAGCACCATAAAACATACTATGTACATTAGTTACTTTACTTAAATCCCAATTTCCAATAGCTTGGTTAAAAGTTTCAGCACCATAAAACAGCGTACTCATGTTAGTCACTTTAGAAGTGGCTATTCTAGTAAGGTCTTCTTCATTGGCCAACATTTCTCTTAACATTTCCTCGTTTACAACAGTATAACTAAGGTTTGCTATTATTCCAGTAGCACCAATCTTCGCCCATTCCTTTGCTTTAATAGTAATACCATTATCAGCAACATATACAGGATTGTCTAAATCAGCAATGGATTCAGGATTTGATATAGTGCTAGTACTATTTGTAAAAGAAACGAGTATAAGAGTGATTATTAAATAAGTGATTTTTTTCATTTGGATTATTTTGATACTTGCGCAAATATAAGAAACATTAGTATCAGTAAAATTAATTAAATTTATCAAGTGATAAATAAAATAAAAAAAGGGCTATCGAGACGATTGCCCTTTAATGGTTTAAAAATTGTTGTTAAAACCATACAAATATAAAATCCCCCATTGAATACTTGTTTAACAAAAGTAATATTAATTTTGTATATAACAAAATAATATTAGGGATATTATACTGCAACTAATATTACTTTTGATGATAATTATATTTTAAAAATCTTAAAGTAAGTGAATTAGCTGAGATAATTGTTTTTCTTATGAAACCTGCAAATATTTAATGGAGCTCTTCTTAGGCAGTATGGGTTTAGAAAAAAGTAATATCTTTAATAAGTTATGATGATAACGAACTCTGTAATTCTTCAAGATTGTGATGGATATTTCAGTATTCTAATTTTATAAATATAAAAAATTATACTGGAATTTGTAAAGAATGAAGTAGTTTTGCCTAGGCACCTATTCTACTTGATAGTATTACAAGCCTTTTAAATAATTATGAATAAATACCTAGATACATTTATTAATGCTTTTAACGGAACAGTCGATTGGACTTGGAAATCGATCCTTTTTGAAGTGCCGTGGTATACCAATTACTTTTGGGGATTAATTTCTATTTCTCTTTTTGTATGGGTTTTAGAGATTATTTTTCCATGGAGAAAGGAACAATCTGTTTTTAGAAAAGATTTTTGGTTAGATGGATTTTATATGTTTTTTAATTTCTTTATATTTTCAATTGCTATAAGTGGATTTTATAGACTTCTACAAGTAGGTTTTTCCGATATCGGTATTACAAGTAAAAGCATTGCATTTATTGACCCCTCTACTTGGCCTATGTGGTTGCAATTATTGGTTTTCTTTATCATCTTGGATTTTGTACAGTGGTTTACTCATACATTACTACATAAATACTCCTTTCTTTGGAAATTCCATAAAGTTCATCACAGTGTCAAAGAAATGGGCTTTGCAGCACATTTGCGTTACCATTGGATGGAAAACATCTTTTATAAGCCTTTGAAAACATTCGCTGTTATGATATTATTTGGCTTTGAGCCAGAACAGGCTTATATAGTTCATTTTATTGCAATTACTATCGGTCACTTTAACCACGCAAATATTAAAATTACCTGGGGTCCCCTAAAATATATTATTAATAACCCGGTAATGCATTTACACCACCATGCTTATGATGTGCCAGAAGGAAGGTATGGAGTGAATTTTGGAATTAGCCTAAGTCTTTGGGATTATATTTTTAAAACTAATTACATTCCAGAAGATAGCGGGACTATTGATTTGGGATTTCCTGGTGTCGATAAATTTCCTAAGAATTTTATAGATCAAAACACCTACGGGTTTAGAAAAGGAAACAATTAGTTATTGAGTATCCTAGGCAATCCGTTTACTAATTTGATAACGCATTTGTTCAGAGCTTTTTTACTTTAAGCCTAAACTTAATGTTACATCCTCTAAATTCTTCTTAAAAGATTCCGAATCAATAGAAACATTTAGAGAAGGTATTACCGACTTTAAAATTTCTTTACCACTATCGGAATTGAGTATTTCTGGAAATGCCTTTTCAATAACCTCTAACATAGCTACAACCGATGTTGATGCTCCAGGGGATGCTCCCAGAAGGCAGGTTATTTTTCCACATTTACTGCTTACTATTTCAGTACCAAATTCTAACGTACCTCCTTCTTTTTCATCGCGTTTTATAGTTTGAACTCTTTGGCCCGCAACAATAATTTTCCAATCTTCATTTTTTGCATTTTTCATAAAAACACGTAAAGAGTTCATTCGATCATCAAATGACATCATTACTTGATGTATTAAATATTTAGTAAGGGATAAGTTATGCCAAAAAACACCCCACATTGAGTGTAAGTTTTCAATTTTTATAGATTTGAATAAATCTAAATTTGATCCTTTTTTTAAAAATTTAGTGGTAAATCCTGCAAATGGACCAAATAGAAGCTCCCGTTTTCCATTAATATACCTGGTATCTAGGTGAGGAACTGACATGGGAGGAGAACCTATCTCTGCCATGCTATAAACTTTGGCAAAATGCTGATTAATAATTTTTTCATTCTTACAAACGAGCCATTCCCCACTAATTGGAAAACCACCATAGCCATCCTTTTCATCAATCTCTACTTTTTCGAGTAAGGTTAAACTTCCTCCTCCTGCTCCAATAAAAACATGCTTAGCCGCTACGAATGTATCTTCATTAGTAATTACATCTCTAACTTTTAAAGACCAATTTTCATCACTAGATGGATCAACATCTACTACTTCTTTATTACAAGAGACTTTCGTGTTATACGTGTTTTCTAATATAGTATATAGCTGCTTCGTAAGACTTCCAAAATTCATTTCTGTTCCCCTATCAATTCTAGAAGCGGCAATAACATCTTTCTTATCTCTTCCTTGTAATATTAAAGGGAACCATTGTTTCATTATTTCAAATTCTTTCGTGAATTGAATTGAATCAAACATAAAGTGTTCTTTCATTACTTTAAAACGGTTCTCTAAATAAAGAACATTTTTCTTACCCGTTACAAAGCTATGATGGGGACATTTTGTAATAAATGTGGAAGGGTCTTCAATAAGATTTTCATTTACCAAATAGGCCCAAAACTGTTTTGAAATTTCAAATTGTTTACAAATTTCAATGGCTTTATGGATGTCAATAGTTCCATCTTTATCTTCAGGAGTGTAATTTAATTCACAAAGAGCAGAGTGCCCAGTCCCTGCATTATTCCATGATGCAGTACTTTCTTTTGCCACATCCTTCAGTCTTTCAAGTATTAAAATATTCAAATCAGGTTTTAATGTCTTACACAAAAGTGCCAAGGTTGCACTCATGATACCTCCTCCAACACAGACTAAATCATATTCTATATTCTTCATAATTTATTTAAGTTACTAATCTAGTAAATAAAAACTGAATAGAGTTTCTATGAGAATTTTTCGTAGTGGGCGTATATTTGCAAATTAGTGATTCGCTTTTTCTGTGAATAATATCGAAGACGGTGCCCTGTTGATTTGCTTTTTTAAGCAAATTGTACTGAAAGGTACACAAAGTCATTTCGATACATTCCGATTTCCAATCGGAACACTCAAAGACCAGTTTGAATTGTATCGAAGGATGCTAGCCTGTTGACTCAACTTTTTTAAATTATTAGGTCTATTAATGCAAATTATTTATCTTTATTTTAACAAACAAATAAAAATGATTAAAAAAATAGAAAGCAGCCCTATTAACAAACGGTCTCTTATAGCTGGGTTTGTTGGGAATATATTAGAGTGGTACGATTTTACAGTTTACGGTTTTTTTGCCACTGTAATTGGCGCGCAATTTTTTCCTGAGGAAGATAAAATAGTTCAATTAATTGCAGCATTTGGAGTGTTCGCCGCTGGTTATTTAATGCGGCCTATAGGTGGAGTAATATTTGGTCATATTGGAGATAAGTATGGCCGAAAGAAAGCCTTGATGATATCTGTACTATTAATGGCCATCCCAACAACATTGATTGGTTTTCTTCCTACTTATGAGAATATTGGATGGTATTCGGCAGCTTTACTTGTAACATTAAGACTCTTGCAAGGTCTTTCGGTAGGTGGAGAGTTTACCGGATCAATATCATTTCTAGTGGAGAAAGCACCCAAAGGAAAACGAGGTTTTTATGGAAGTTGGTCTACCTTTGGTGTTTTTGGCGGAATGCTCTTGGGTTCCGGAATTGCATCACTAATTACAGGTTTGCTATCGACAGAACAGTTACACGATTTTGGATGGAGAATTCCCTTTCTATTTGGAGCAGTAATTGGTATTATAGGACTTTATCTTCGCAAAGGGATGGGAACTGATGCCTATTATGATAAAATTAAAAAAGAACATACATCTACTAAAACTCCATTGGCTGAATTCTGGGCAGACTATAAGATGCAAGCACTCAAAATAATATTGTTAAGCTGGGCATTTGGTGTTTCTGTTTATCTGATATTTATTTTTCTTCCGTCTTATTTACATACTTTTCATAATGTAAAACTAGAAGATGCACTATCAGCTCACACTATTGCAATCATTGTATTAATGCTTATAATACCATTATTTGGATTTATAAGCGATAAAATCGGCCGAAAAAAAGTACTGTTTATGTCTCTTATTGGCTTTGCCATTTTCACATACCCTCTTTTTGCATTGATGTTTGAAAATACTTTTATGGCCATACTTATAGCGATGCTCGTATTTTCTGTTTTTGAGGCCATGTTTCAGGCAGTAATACCTGCGTTAATGACGGAATCTTTTCCAACAAGTATTCGATATACTGGACTTTCCATAAGCTATAATATTTCATTGGCATTATTTGGAGGTACTACCCCCCTTTTATGTACTTGGTTAATAAAAGTTAGTGGAGGAAATGTATGGATGCCTGCCTATTATTTGATAGCAACTTGTATTATCGCCATTTTAACCGCATTATTTATCCCAGAGACTTATAAGAAGGAATTGGATTAATTTTTTAATTTAGATTACTATACACAACAGCGGTATTAAGTAGCATACGTATTGCTTTTTTTCCAATAAAAAGCAGTTACATTAAAGAAAGGAGTGTACCTACTACCTTTACCGAAATAAAATAACCAAATACGGCATCACAAGAACACTCCTCTCAGTCTAAATAAATAAAAAGTAAACCTCATCTCAAAAGGTTCTACTCCCAACAACATAAAGGTACAAATACATTTGAACTTATAACGCTGTAAACGAAATACTTATGAACAAAAAAAGGAGCTACAAAATTAAAGATAGCTACCCAACAAAATGAAGAGGGCTTCCCCCCTAAGAAAACAAATATCTAAAGATTCATTCTCTATAATGTAAAGATACAGCTGCATATGAACATATAATCTTGTAAATAAGATAGTTACAAACAACAAAAAGAGCATAACTAACTAAAGTTATACTCTTTTTCATAACAACAATTCAAATAATCAAACAATATAAGATTCAGCTGACCGAAGAATCTTACCATAGCAAGATACTCTAGATCAAATGATTGTACTCCCAATAAATTCACAAAAGAATCCCAATGAAATCATAAATATTATATTACATTTTTATTGTGTTTTTTTTTTAAAATTAGATATAATCTTCTTGGCGATTCGTTTTATTTTTTGAGCAATTTAAAAATAATTGAGTTTTTGTTAGTACTAACCTTTAAAAAATTTACACCATCATTTAGATGTGAAAAATCAATTTCAATTTCTTTTTTATTAAAATAAGTTTCTGCAAAGATTTTATGCCCTATTGTGGAATATAATTCAATTTCAATTTCATGCGCATGTGCATCTAATTCAACACGAAGAATATCTTCGATAGGATTTGGATATGCTTTAATAAAATTAGCAGTTGTAAAAGCTGAAACATCAAGAATGACATTAGATATTTTTATTTGGTATGGGAATAATTGAAACTCTTGATCGATCTCTTCAAAATAGGTGGGCATAGATCCTATGATATAATAAATTTCAGTATCAGAACTACTTACGTCTATGGTTTTAGCACCATTAGTGTCATCTGTCATTAATAAATCATAGAACATATGACTCCCATCTGTATTTTTAACTAAAATTTTTCCTTGAAAATATGAAGGGCTTCCAAAGGTACCATTGCTATCTCCATTAAGCTCAAAAGTATAAGAAGTGCTATTGGTATTTTCAAGTTTGTAAGTATTATATGACCAGGCATTTGTAATGTCTTCAAATGCAGGCTGGAACCAACCGTTGGTGCCATTAAAGTCAAATACTTCTGTGTATTCGTTATCATCATCGGGATCTGCATATGTCAACCATTCTGATTCATTAGCCACCCTTTGATTTTCTGTAATAAAATCAAAATCGTTGGTCATGCTAGCAATCCAATCCATAAAAGTATTTCTATATAAAATAGGCCCTAATTGATTGTATAGGTATTCTTGTGGAGTTTCCGTTAAACCCATATAAAATCCTTCCGAGATAACATTAGGAGAGATACCTACTTCTTCTGTAAGGTAAAACAAAAACAATGCTAAGGCATATTGATGCACATAGCGTTGCCAATTTTCAGGATACGTGTTGGGAAAATTATCAAAGCTTAACCAAAACGGTACCTGTGGCAGTTTAACTAAACTTTCCGCTTCAATAAAAGCTCTTTCTGCTGTAAAATCTTGTCTTGCACCATACCAATTTGCGGAAGCTTCAATATACCATTGGCTATCTCCAGAATAAGCAAATCCAGGAGAATTAGAATTGTATTGATAAAGATGAAAGATTTCGTGTGCTACGGTAATTATATCATTAAATAAATTATAAGGCATGGTGTAGAATGGATAGCCATTGCTGTCTGTTCCAACACCATTGCCCCAACCATTACTATCAAAATAACCACCGTCACCATGCAAATATATATTTTGATAGTATCCATCAATAACTCCTGGTGGATCCATCATATTTAACTCATTTAAACATTCGTTTCTATATTCGATAATCTGATCAAGTAAAATATCGACCTCTACACTATAATCATAGTCATTATCCCACCATATAATAAAAGCATCTCTAGTCATATAGGTGCATTCTAAAGGATTTGCAAAAGTGTCTTTTATAGAATACTGGGCATGTAAAAACTCTGAAAACAGTATCAAAACGGCAACTATTGTAATGTTTTTCATATGCGATTTAATTGGTAGAAGTTATGCTAATGCTTTTGTGAATAGTTGTTTTACCAGTACTAAGTTAACAAAAGAAAACGAACCTAGGTAAACTAAATTATTTTTTTAATAAAAACATAACTAGCAATTAATCATATAATGTGATAATAAAATTCATAGAACAGAAAAGAATCAGTTCCATTTTAAAACTATACAAATTCAATTTTTGAATTTTAATATTATTATTCCAATATATTTTCAAGAATCATATAATACCGATTTGCTATAAATTCAGCACCAGCTTGATTATAGTGAACATCATCTGCCAACAAACTATCTGTAAAGCCACTGAACATATCTACTGCTATCACTTGTGAGAAGTCCGAAGTGTTTTCTGCCGAAATTATGAGTATATCTTCAATTAATTGATCGAAATAATTTGTCAATTCATCAGTCATTAAATCAGATCTTGCAGGTGCTAATTGTTCAATGATAATGGTTATCTCAGGATTCGCATTTTGTAAAACATCAATTATCCCGTTGATGTTTGATAACGTTTGGCTATAAGGTAAGTTTTGTAAGGCATCGTTCCCTCCTGGTGCGCTGAAAAGCACAATGTCTGGCGCTCCTGTTTCTGCTAGCCAAGTATCGATATTATTAAGAATTTCTCCTGAGGTCCAACCGGCTATTCCCTCATGTTCTATATCGAAATCGAGGTTATTAAACATTGGATAAGATGCCTCATCAGACTGAGTCCCTATATAGTCGAAAGTCCAATCCTCACCTTCTAGAATTTTCCAAAGCTCATATCTATAGCTCTCATAATCTGGTCTATCACCTGCTACTCTAGATGCTCCTAAAGGCATTATTTTATTTATCGAATTATTTTGTAAATTATCTTGTAGATTGTTTGTTGTATCATCCTTATCACAAGAATTAAACATCAATAATAATATTCCGAGTAATAAATTTTTTATGGTCATTTTTATTAGAGGCTTGTTTTATAAATTGTTTTTTGTGAATAGAAAAATAGACTGATATTAGTATCTTAAGACCTTTAAAAGTTCACTATTTTTATTCTTTTATAAATTTTAAAGTGGGTCCATTATCAAATTTTAAAAAATAAAGCCCATTGGTTAAGCCTTGTATATTTATTTTCTTATTTGAACTACTGTTTTTTAATACTTCTATTCCTAAAACATTATAAATCTTTATTTTTTTGATTTGATCCAGGCCTGAAATTTGAATAAAATCATTGGAAGGGATTGGGTATATCTTTAGATCTTCGTTTAAATATTCATTTATAGCTAAGACCTCACAGTTTACTCCTTCGTTACAGTCACTATCGAATACCCAAACAGCATTTTCACCAGGAATTTCGTTTGGGTTGGCATACCATTGATTATGCCATATTTTACAATCATAATATACTTGAGTATCCGAATTAGGATATGTATTGTTAGTATTATATTCGAGTATTCCGCAATATACATTTCCTTCCCCTCCTGAACTACAAGCTTCTGCTCCACCTGTGTAGGGAGTTAATGAGTAATTATTAGCGTTTTGAATAGCAGCTGTTTCTGAATACCCATTAAAAACTAAGGAGGAAACGTTCATATAAGAATAAGCAGAAGAATTATTGGAAGTGTTTTCAAGAAGTAATTGCCAAATCATAAGTCCATCATTATCATCGTTTCTGCTAGGATGTTCTTGTATGTGGTTAGATAATGAAGCTACATTAGTATGAGTATATTCATAATAAGGCCCCCAAGGCTCATTTGGATAATGAACCCCTGCAGCAATTAAAAAGCCATATTGTTCCGCATAATAAGCAAAAGCATCATACATAATAGAACGGTTCGTGCTACCACCTGCATTATAACCTTGATAAGCAATTAAATCAATCTTATCCCCAACGCTCTGTATAACGGGAATCATATGACCTGTTGAAGTAAAACCAAATAAATTTATCCCGTTGGTAGTTGCAGCACCATTGTATAGGTTCGCATCACTTTCTCCTGTTAATCCGTTTCTATTAGCAAATGCAAAAGGAGCATTTGGATCGTCATTTATTTCACCTCCTAAAGCACCTACTCCACTAGGTGCACAAGCTAAAATATAGCCTTCACTTCGGGGCATTATCGCTCTTGAATTAGTGAAAAAATCTATAAAATGTTGAATGTTTTCTGCATTGCCAATAGTAGCAAATGATCCATTTGGTTCGAAATCCCAATCTATGCCCGCAAAACCCATATCATCAACTAGGTCTTTTATTTCTTGATAATTAATATTATAAGCCTCAGATGAACTCCAATAGGTTTCTCCACCTATGGATAAAATTACTTTAATTCCTTTATCATTTAATGCAGAAACACTTTCTTTTAAAGTGCATCCATCATAAGGCGTTTCAATTCCTGTGCCTGAAATATCATAGGATCCCAATGTATAGGTTAGATTGGGTTTTGCAAAAGAGAGAAATACATGATTCACAAAGCTAGGTACTTCTCTAAGCTTAGAGTTTTGATTTGTAGTGGTCCAATTTTCTGACCAAGAAGGAAAATATCCTAAAACAACACGTTCACTTGTTTGAGCATTGATAAATGATCCCGTTATTAAAAATAAAATAATTAATATTTTTTTCATAGTATTAAATTTAAGTTTTGCCTCGCGCATATTTTAAAGCTTCTCTATTAAGCTTTTCCATCACATAATTAGCTCAAGAGATTTTTAACTTCTTCTCTATATAAAACGCTTGCATTTTAATATTAGTATATCAACTATGTTTCATAAAGCTATAAAGCACAGACTATAAAATGATTAACAAGTCTAAAAAAAAGAATATTAGCTTGATATTTATTGGATTTTCAATGGTAATTAGAGGCCTAATAATTACTGTAGTGATGGAGACTGAACTCCTGTTTTATTCAGTAGCAGTTATTAATACATCTACTACTTTTTTGAATTATTTTTCCAACCTATATGGCAATATGGAAACTCCTTCTATAATGAGAATTATAGGTCACGTAGCAGAGTCATCATTTTTATTGTATATTGATATGGCTAGAATTATAGATATTACAGTCTTGAACGCTATGAAGATGACAAATACAAAACAATAGTTATGAAAAAAATATTTATTATACTTTTATTATTTATAACACTTAAAAATTATTCTCAAAAAGTGTTTTCTACTGAGTACTCAAATCAATCTGATATAAAAGTGTATGTCGTTGACTATGAAAATCAATCTGATTTAAAGGTATTTAAAGTAGATTACCCAAACCAAGTAGATGGAAATAAAGGATTGTGGTATTTCGTTGATTATAAAAACCAATCTGACAAAAAAATATATTTTGTTGAACACTCCAATCAAAGTGATTTAAAAATTTTTTTTGTAACGTATAAAAATCAATCAGGTTGGAGAGACAAATCCAAACAACATCTTTTATATTAAATTATAAACTATGCAGGATTCGACATCATCTCATTCTTCAATGAATTGATATACTAAAAATATTTTGGGAATTAAAAGAGTGAATAATTAATCGCTTGTGAAAATACTTTAGTTGTATATTGACCTTTAAATTTAAACAAACTTATTATGATAAAAAACATTAGATTATTTGGACTTTTAGCAATTACAGCATTAATGATTTCATCCTGTGCAAATAAAGAAAAAAAAGAAGTCATGGATATGGAAAAAGTAAAGAGCGAAATTCAAGCAATGGAAGATGCCTTTGCTGCAGGTGAAAAAGCGAAAGATGCAGATGCAGTTGCAGTTTATTACAGTGATGATGCCATCAGTTATGGCCGTAACTCCCAACCGATTGTAGGCAAGTTAGCTATCACAGAAAAATTTGCAAAAAATATGGCAATAGATAGTACTGAGAACTATAATGTATATAAGGTTGTAGACGTATTTGCTGAAGGTAAGACTGCGGTTGAAATTGGTTCTTGGACCGAATTTGATGTTTCGGGAAATGAAAAAGATAGTGGATATTATATGTCCTACTTTGAAAAGCGAGATGGAGCCTATCTATGTACTCGAGATATGAGCATGACTACATCTGCTGTTAAATCTGGTATGTAAGCTAAAAAATAGCAATACCTAACTTATTTTCCTTTTAGTATTAAATGGAATAAAAAAAGCCAGTTTTTTAACTGGCTTTTTTATGGGATGCAAAATTAATTAATTGTTTTTTTTTAATACTAATTGATATTTTAGAAATTTTTAAGTTTAATAGAAATCTGTTCTGTCTTTCGCAAAATGTTTAAAATATGCAAGCTTTCTATTTTTTATTAAATAATAGCCCTTTATTTGTTAATTAAAATTAAATTATTGAAAATTTAAATAAATCACAATCATGAAGAAAAATTTTATAGTAATGCTATTATTAACTGCATTGATAGTAGTAGCTTGTAAGACAAAGGAAAAAGAGGTAGAGATCGAAGTAATTCAAGAGAGTCCATTAGAGATGATGCAGACATCCTCAAATAACTTTAAAAAATATTGGGATGCAGGAGCTGTTGATGAATTAACCAATGAATTTACTGATGATGCGATTAGAGTAATAGGTATTTCGCAGGCACCCTATATTGGTAAACAAGAGATAAAATTATCTTTCCAAAATGAATTAGGAGAAGGAAATGATTTAGAGGGCAGCCACATTGAAGTTACTACAGCTGTAGTTCGAAAAGTATCGCCTAATGTATTAATTGGAGCTGGAACATGGAATATCTTAAATAGCAATAATATTTCTTTAGATAATGGTAAATGGGGAAATGTATATGAAATAAAAGATGGCAAAATTAAATTTTTAATGGAATCTGCGTATAGTTCGAAAGTAGTTGTTAAAGACTCTTCTTCTGCACCAGAAATAATAAAACTTAATAACTATTTAGGAGCAGGTGAAGAAAATTTTGAAAAAATACAAGAATCTATAGTTCGGTATGTTGCATATTATAATGCTAAAGATTTTGATGCTTTATCCAATGAGTTTACTACAGACGGAATAAGAACAGTTAGTAGTTCGGATTCAGTAGCTATAGGTAGTGCGGCTATAAAATCATCTCTTAAAAATGAAACACTAAATCAACTAGAAGCTACAATAGTGGGCTATAGAGATTTAGGGAATTCTATAGTAATAGCTCATGGACAATGGAACGAGACAGACCCAAGTGGTGCTGTGCTCGCTTTTGGACAATGGGGAAACATCTTTAAAATAGAGGATGGTCAAGCTAAATTACTTATGGAATCTGCAGGAGAATTTTGGTCCAAATAATATAATAATTTCAAAAACGGTTCTAGATAACTGGAGCCGTTTTTGGTATTACAGTTTTAAAAACTTATTTATCTTTTTAATCCTTTTATAAAAAAGATAGATTAATTATTGAAAATATAGCATCTATTTTTAGCGATAATATTAAATTTTCAACGATTTTCTTCCTTGCCTTAGCGACTCTATAACTCCAAGGGCTGCATTTTCACCAGATAGTATTGCTGCGTTTAAAGAACCATTTAATTGGGTATCTCCTGCTAGAAAAATTCCTCTGCTTAATCTCGTTTCCAATGGATACATTTCGTATTGTATATTATTTAATTTTGGCAATGCCATAGGAATTCGATAATGCTTTATAAATTTACAAGAACTGATACCACAATGTTCCTTTAATTCTTTTTGGACATGTTCAATAAGTAGCCCTTTTTCTAAATCTTTACGATCGACAACGGTAACAGAAAGCAATTCTTTTTTGGGTTGGCTAGAAGTTACTAAGCTTGTGTGGTAAAAAATATTATTAATCAAAGTGTCATTTTTTGGAATAAGGCCAATTAATGGTTTTTTAATAATTCTATTTTCCGTTTCAAAATATAGAGTATCACAAGATTTCCATTGGGTAGATTGATTTTTTAAATTTTTAATTAACCTACTAGCTTCAGTTGCTACAATAGTATAATCACTTTCTAATTGGGCTCCATTTTCGAGAACTATAGCGCTATCATTTATCTGTCTCTTATACACATCTCCGAGCCCACGAGACGTAGAGGAATCTCGT
>CAJXVL010000017.1 GCA_913061205.1 uncultured Flavobacteriaceae bacterium
GAGATTCCTCTACGTCTCGTGGGCTCGGAGATGTGTATAAGAGACAGGAATTAGTACTTGTAGCGATATATTTCACTGAAAGATAATAGTACTTTTGTCAACACTTATTAAAAAAAAGGTATATGAATCTTGATGATTTGCAATTAAAATTTTATAACGTAGGTTTAAGTTATAAAAAAGCAGATGTAAACGTTAGAGGTGTATTTAATATCACTAAAGAAGACCAGGTATTATTATTAAAAGAAGCAAAAGAAAATGGATGCGAAGGACTTTTTGTGGTTTCTACATGTAATAGAACAGAAATAACAGGTTTCGCAAAACATCCCTTCGAACTAATTAGTCTTCTAGTTAAATATTCGAAAGGGAATTTAGAAGATTTTATTAATGTTTCCAATGTTTATAAAAATAAGGCAGCAGTAAACCACATCTTTAATGTAGGTGTTGGTTTAGATAGCCAGATTTTAGGTGATTACGAAATTGTAGGTCAATTAAAAAATTCTTTTATTCAAGCTAAAAAAATAGGGGTGATAAACACCTATCTAGAACGATTAATGAATTTGGTACTTCAAGCTAGTAAAGATGTCAAAAACAACACAAAGCTAAGCTCCGGCACTACATCTGTTTCTTATGCAGCGATTCAATACATCATTGATAATATTCCAAATTATAACGAAAAAAAGATTCTTAATTTTGGATTAGGTGATATTGGTAAAAATACTTGTAAAAATATTTTAGAGTACACCGATAATAAAAATGTAACCCTTATCAACAGAACTGAAGATAAAGCATTAGCATTTAATAGATTACATCCAGAAGTTGCGGTTAAAAATATTTCAGAATTAGGTCAAGAAATTAATAATACAGATATTTTAATAGTTTCTACCGGTGCTGATTTTCCAACGATTACAAAAGAGTATATCAAAGAAGGTAAAGAATTACTGATACTAGATTTATCAATGCCTAAAAATGTAGATATTTCACTAAAAAAAATCGAAGGTATTACACTAATTAATGTTGATGAGTTATCAAAAATTACCGATAAAACTATAGAAACTAGAAAACAAGAAATTCCAATAACAGAAAAAATAATCGAACAATATAAAAACGAATTCAACGATTGGATTTCTTATAGAAAATTTGTGCCTGCAGTAAATGCGCTTAAAGAGTCTTTACAAACCATTCAAAGTCATGAGATAGATTTTCACAGAAAGAAAATCAACAACTTTAATGAAGAACACGCCGAAATAATTACCTCGCACATGATTCAAAAAATAACTACACAATTTGTAAAGCATCTAAAAGATGAAGAAACAGCAGTAGATCAAAGCATTGAGGTAATTAGCAAAATATTTAATTTGAAAGAGCTAAGCTTAAACGGAAATGATTAAAATAGGAACCAGATCAAGCGAATTAGCACTTTGGCAAGCAAATACTGTTGCGAGACAACTAGAAAACTTAGGACATAGCACTAAAATTATTAAAATTGATTCTATTGGAGACCAAGTTCTTGATAAACCATTATATGAATTAGGCGTTACTGGTGTATTTACTAAAAGCTTAGACATTGCATTAATCAATGGAGATATAGATATTGCTGTTCATTCACTTAAAGATGTACCCACAAAACTACCTGAAGGAGTTATACAAGCAGCTGTTTTAAAAAGAGGGAATTACAACGATGTATTAATTTTAAAGAAAGATGAAAATTTTTTCGAAAATGAAATTGCGACCATAGCAACTGGAAGTTTGCGAAGAAAAGCACAATGGCTTCATCGTTATCCAAAGCACAACATAACAGGGCTTCGTGGAAATGTAAACACACGCCTACAGAAACTAAAAGACAATCCTTGGGATGGAGCAATTTTCGCCTTAGCTGGTTTGTCAAGAATAAAACTATTACCAAATAAGGATAGACACATCAAATTAGATTGGATGTTACCTGCTCCTGCTCAAGGAGCTATAATGATTGCTGCTTTAAAAAAAAACAACAATGCAGTAGATGCCTGTAAAGAATTAAATGATGAAGAAACAGCAGTTTGTGTTGCTATTGAACGAGAATTTTTAAGGGTTTTAGAAGGTGGTTGTACAGCGCCAATTGGAGCACTAGCTACTATCAAAGAGGAGGAAGTGAAGTTTAAAGGAGTATTATTTAGCCCCGACGGTAAAAAGAAACTTGAGTTTAGCAAAGTAGTTTTAAAAGATGAGATTGGAGACTTAGGTCAATTTGCAGCTAATTTTATACTAGCAAAAGGGGGTAAAAATTTGATGAGAGAAACTATAAGTATTGAAAAGAATACAAATGTTTTTTCTACCAAATACTTATCCAAAGAACAAACATTGAAATTAGAGTCCAAAATAGGTGTTGCTATGAACGACTTTATTGCTATTAAGTATAACAGGGTAAAGCCTCAAATTTTAAAAAAACCATTAAATAATGTTATTTTTACTAGCAAAAATGCATTAGAAGCATTGTTGTATAATTACTCTTCAGAAGATTTAAATTTTGAAAATATCTATTGTGTTGGCAGAAGAACCAAACGATTAATTAAAACAAAATTAGGAATCGTGGCTCATGTAGAAAACTCTGCTGAAAAATTAGCTAACTATATTTCTAAAAACTTAAAAGAGAAAGAAGTTACTTTTTTCTGCGGAAACAAACGCAGAGAAGAACTTCCTGAAATATTATCTAAAAACAACATCACCGTTAACGAAGTAGAAACCTATAAAACGGTATTAACTTCAGAAAAAATTGACCCTAAATATTCAGGTATTCTTTTTTACAGCCCTTCAGGGGTTGAAAGTTTTTTAAAAAATAACAAAACCTATAATCGCATTGCTTTTTGCATTGGAGAAACAACTGCAACTGAGGCTCGAATTCATTTCGAAACAGTAATCGTTTCTAAATTAGCAACAGTTGACGGAGTCATTGATTCGGTAAATGAATATTTCAATAACTAAAATGAAACACCATGATTAATAGAACAAGGCGTCTTCGTAAAACTGAAAACATTCGACGATTAGTTAGGGAAAATAAGCTAACAACCGACGATTTAATATTTCCTTTATTTATAGAAGAAGGTGAAAATATAGAGACAGAAATAAAATCAATGCCGGGAATAAAACGGTTCTCATTAGATAAAATCTCAACAGAGTTAGATGAAGTTACTAGCTTAAATATACCAGCAGTTTTGCTTTTTGGAATCCCATCTAGGAAAGATGATGTAGGTACTGAAACTTGGAATGATGACGGTATTGTTCAACAAGCCATTCGGTTTATAAAAAAGAACTATCCTAAATTGTATGTAATTACAGACGTTTGTTTTTGTGAATACACGAGTCACGGTCATTGCGGCATCCTTAATGATAATAATGATGTTGATAACGATGCAACGTTAATTAATTTGTCTAGGCAAGCCATATCACATGCAAAAGCTGGAGCTGATATGTTAGCGCCATCTGGAATGATAGACGGATCGATTATTAAAATGAGAGAAGCATTAGATAATACAGGGTACTATGATCTTCCTATCATGGGTTATTCGGTAAAATATTCATCTGCATTTTATGGACCTTTTAGAGATGCTGCAGATTCAACTCCAACATTTGGAGATCGAAAAACCTATCAAATGGATCCTGCAAATAGAGATGAAGCTATGCGAGAAGCAGCTTTTGATGATGTAGAGGGAGCAGATATATTAATGGTAAAACCAGCCCTCTCCTATTTAGATATTGTAAGAGACTTAAAGAATAATTACGACAGACCAATCGCATGTTATAATGTTAGTGGAGAATACGCTATGATTAAGGCAGCGGGAGAAAAAGGCTGGATCGATGAAGAAAAAGTAATGATGGAAAGCTTACTTTCTATGAAGCGAGCTGGAGCAGATATCATTATTACTTATTTTGCAAAAGAAGTTGCGAAAATTTTAAAAAGAAATTAAAAAATGAATTTAGAAAAATCATTAGAACTTTTTATAAAAGGTCAAAAACACCTTGTAGGAGCTGTAAATTCTCCGGTTAGAGCTTATAAATCCGTGGGAGGTGTTCCTTTGTTTATTCAAAAAGCAAAAGGAAGTAAGATCATTGATGTAGACCGCAATAGATATATAGACTTAGTTTTATCTTATGGACCTATGATTTTGGGACATAGAGACAAACGAGTAGAGAAATCAATCTTAAAAGCCTTAAAGAATGGCTATACTTTTGGAGCTACCTCTAAAGGCGAACTTAAAATAGCTAAGATGGTTTGCGATTCTTTTCCAGGAATGGATAAAGTGCGATTTGTAAACTCAGGAACTGAAGCTGTGTTAAGTGCACTACGTTTGGCTAGGGCCTTCACCAACAAAGACAAAATCATTAAATTCTCAGGTTGTTACCATGGACATTCAGATGCCTTATTGGTAGCTGCTGGTTCTGGATTAGTAACACTGAGTATTCCAGGTTCCAAAGGTGTTCCAACTGATGCTATTAAAAACACATTGATTGCTGAATATAATAATATCGAAAGCGTAAAGAATCAAATAAATAAGTACGAAGATATTGCTGCCGTAATCATAGAGCCTATTGCAGGTAATATGGGAGTTGTTCTACCCAATAAAGAATTTATTTCAGAATTAAGGAAAATTACCAAAGAAAAAGGAATCCTATTAATTTTAGATGAAGTAATGACGGGATACCGTTCTAAATTCGGAGGAGCTCAAGAATTATTAGGTATCGAAGCAGATATTACTTGCTTAGGAAAAGTAATTGGAGGTGGTTTTCCAGTAGGTGCTTATGGAGCTAGAAATGAAATTATGGAAACAGTAGCACCACTAGGAGACATGTACCAAGCGGGAACCTTATCAGGAAATCCTATTGCAATGGCTTGCGGAATTGCTACCTTAAAGGAACTAAAAAAACAAGATCCTTATGATAAGTTCAATGAAGTTGCAGAGAAAATAGAAATCTTTTTATTGGAAGCTGCCAAAGAAAATAATATTGACCTTCAAGTAAATCGTTTTGGATCAATGATGAGCCCATTTTTTTCAAGTGAAGATATTGTTGATTTTAAATCAGCTCAAACTTCAGATACTGAAAAATTTAAAACATTTTTTTGGAACATGATTGACAATGGAGTCTTTTTACCGCCTTCTCAGTTTGAAGCTTGGTTTTTATCAACTGTAATTTCCAAAAAAGATTTAAAGAATATAGAAAAAGCAATAAAAACTTCTATGAAAGCGGTTGCCGATAAACACAATTCATAATAAATGTATAAAAACGATTTATATTTAAGAGCTTTAAAAGGAGAAACGGTAGAACGTCCCCCTGTTTGGATGATGCGTCAAGCGGGACGATATTTACCAGAGTTTATCAAAATTAGAGAAAAATATGATTTTTTTACACGTTGTAGAACTCCAGAATTAGCCTCAGAAATTACAGTACAGCCCATTCGAAGATATGGTATGGATGCAGCTATTTTATTTTCAGATATTTTAGTAATTCCACAAGCAATGAATATTGAAGTGGAAATGAAACCTAATTTTGGTCCTTGGTTACCCAATCCCATTCGCACTCAAAAAGATGTAGATAATGTTATTGTACCAGATGTAACTGTTGAGTTGGATTATGTTATGCAAGCTATTAAAGCTACCAAAGAGTTGTTAAATAACGAAGTGCCTTTAATTGGCTTTGCTGGTTCTCCCTGGACAATCCTATGTTATTGCGTACAAGGTCAAGGTTCTAAAAATTTTGATAAAGCAAAAGAATTTTGTTTTACACAACCCATGTTAGCACATACTTTACTACAAAAAATTACCGATACAACTATTGCATATTTAAAAGAAAAAGTGAAAGCTGGTGTTGATGCAGTACAAGTTTTTGATTCTTGGGGAGGGATGCTTTCTCCTTTAGATTACCAAGAGTTTTCTTGGAAATATATCAATCAAATTACTGAAGCCTTAAAAGATGATGCCCCAGTAATTGCATTCGGTAAAGGATGTTGGTTTGCTTTAGAAGAAATGGCAAAATCCAATGTATCTGCTTTAGGAGTAGATTGGACAATCAACCCTCAAATGGCTAGAAAATTTGCTGGAGATAAAATCACTCTTCAAGGAAATATGGACCCAAGTCGCTTGTTATCACCACCCTCCGAAATCAAAAAAATTGTTACTGAAATGATTAATAATTTCGGAAAAGATAAATACATCGTAAACTTAGGTCATGGTATTTTACCTAATATACCATTAGACAATGCCAAAGCATTTATAGATGCGGTAAAAGAGTATAAGGCATAATGTAATTAGTGAAAAAATAGCATAATGTTAAAAGTTTAATATGCACAAAGAATGAAAGACCAATTTCTAGCCTATATTAAAAACTTACAAGACACCATTACTTCAAAATTAGAAGAAGTGGACGGAAAGGCTCAATTTAAAGAAGATGTCTGGACACGACCTGAAGGTGGTGGCGGAAGAACTCGCGTGATTGAAAACGGAGCTATATTCGAAAAAGGGGGTGTAAACATTTCAGCTGTTCACGGGATATTACCCGAATCGATGCAAGAGTATTTTAAGGTTAGTGATTGCGATTTTTTTGCCTGCGGATTAAGTTTAGTTTTACATCCTAAGAATCCTTTTATCCCAACAATACATGCCAATTGGCGTTATTTTGAAATGTATGACAACGATGGGAAAATTATTTCTAGTTGGTTTGGAGGAGGACAAGACCTAACTCCTTATTATCTTTTTAAAGAAGATGCTATTCATTTTCATCAAACCTGCAAAAATGCTTGTGATAAACATCATATCGATTTTTATCCCGAATATAAAAAACGTTGTGATTCTTATTTTTGGAATACCCATAGAAATGAAGCACGTGGAATTGGTGGCTTATTTTTCGATTATCTAAAAGAAACTGACAATCTTAGTTTAAAAGATCGTTGTGATTTTGTTATGGAGATCGGAGATAGTTTTCTAGAAAGCTATGTTCCAATCGTTGAAAAAAGAAAAAATTTAGCCTATACAAAAGAACAAAAAGATTGGCAAGAAATTAGACGTGGGCGTTATGTAGAGTTTAATTTAATTCATGATAAAGGCACTCTTTTCGGCTTAAAAACCAATGGACGGATTGAAAGTATTTTAATGAGCTTACCGCCTAAAGTTCAATGGCGTTATAGTTATTCACCTAAAGCAAAAAGTGAAGAAGAAAAGTTAATAAAAGCTTTACAGAAACCAAAGGAATGGCTGTGACGATTTGAATAATAACATACAATTAAATCACTTTGCACAAAACGACCAAACCCTTAACTGCCCAAAATAGTTAAGGGTTTTTTTATTGTCTTTTCTTATAGCTTAAAATAGTTATGTAATAGCTTAGCAATGAATACTTAGATTCTATTGAAGTCCCTCCCAACAATCTACATCGCCACTTGCATAATAATCATACGTTTCCTCGTCAACATCATACTCTACAGTTACGCCATTGATTGTGGAAGAAACAAAGTATGTACAAACTTCATTTACACATACTTCTGAAGTTGTTAAAGAGCAACTATCTTCCGTTGAATCATCTTCTGAACAAGATGAAAAAATAAAAGAAGCTAACACTAAAGCAGTAAATAAATTAATTAATAATTTTGGGTATTTCATTTTTATAAATTTTAAAATTAAGGCGCTAAGTTAATAATATAAAATTAACTAAATTAGCATCATTCTTAGAGTAGTGCTTTTTTTTAATATTTAAGTTAAAGGATATTTTATGGGCATAATAAAACGCAAATTAAACATAAACTGTTGTAAAACAATACATTAAATGAATACTAAAAATATAAACAAGTTATTTATCAAGAATACAAATATTTTTAAAATACTCTTACTTATTTGTTTCTTCTCTTTTAATTTTAATGCAGAATCACAAGTAAATTGGACGACAAATGGAGATTCGTATTACAAATTAGAAAACAACCAATTACTTACCTATACCCTACCTAATCATATTGCCAAAACGGTAATTACGAGAGATCAACTTACTCCATATGGCAAATCAGAACCTTTAAAAGTAGATCACTTTTCATTTTCTTCGGACCAACAAAAAGTGCTTTTATTTACCAACACTAGAAAAGTTTGGCGGCTAAATACCAAAGGAGATTATTGGGTGTTTAATTTTAAAACAAATACACTAAGACAAATAGGAGAATCCTTGATGCCTTCCTCTTTGATGTTTGCGAAATTCTCTCCTGATGGAAAGTCGATAGCCTATGTTTCTGAAAATAATATATATGTTGAAGAAGACTCTAGTGGGACTATGAAACCATTAACTTCCAACGGCACAATTACGCTTATAAATGGAACTTTTGATTGGGCCTATGAGGAAGAGTTTGCCTGTAGGGATGGATTTCGATGGAGTCCAGACAGTAAATCTATAGCTTATTGGCAGATAGATGCAAGCGAAATAAAAAAGTTTTACATGGTGAACAATACAGCTGCTATCTATTCGCAATTAGTACCCTTAGAATATCCTAAAGTTGGAGAAAAACCTTCTGTATGTAGAGTGGGAGTTGTAAATATTTCCGATTCCAAAACAAGATGGATGAGTATTCCAGGAGATCCCTCACAAAATTACTTAGTAAGAATGGAATTTATTCCAGACTCAAACAATCTATTAATTCAACAGCTAAACAGAAAACAAAATCAAATCAAATTATACATCGCAGATGCGCTAAAAGGAAGTGCAAAAATTATTTATAAAGAATCGGACGAAGCTTGGGTAGATTTGTTTCAAATAGGCAATACATATGCGATTGATTACACCAATAGTTTTAGTTTTTTAAAGGAATCCAATAGTATCCTTTGGGCTTCTGAAAAAGATGGATGGAGGCACTTATACCAAGTTTCTTTAGAAGGAAAACCAGAAGTTTTAATTACCAAAGGTGAATATGATGTGATTGATTTAAAATACATCCATAACAAAGAAGGTTTTGTGTATTATCTAGCCTCTCCAGATAATGCGACCCAAAAGTATTTGTATAAAACCAAATTAAATGGAAAAGGAAAAAACGAATTACTTAGTCCAGAAAGCTTAAAAGGAAGTCATGATTATTCTTTTTCTTCTAATGGCAATTATGCAGCGCATAGCTTTTCAAATCATTTCACCCCCTATTCTAAAGAATTTATTAGCATTTCCAATCATAAAGCCTTAACCGAGGAAGAAAGCATCCTTAAAAATATTAAAAAAATAGAAGAAAAACCAACCACGGAGTTTTTTACCATCACAACTGAAGATAATGTAGAATTAGATGGATGGATGGTAAAACCAACAAATTTTGATCCCACTAAAAAATATCCTGTGGTCTTTTATGTTTATTCTGAACCTGCTCGTGCTACGGTAAATGACAGCTATAATACCAGTAGAAATAGTTTGTATATTGGTGATATGGCTGAAGATGGATACATATACATATCACTTGACAATAGAGGCACACCATCTCCAAAAGGCCGCGAATGGAGAAAATCTATTTACCGAAAAATTGGGGTGATAAACATTAACGATCAAGCGATGGCAGCAAAAGAAATCTTAAATTGGGATTTTATAGATTCTGAGCGCGTAGCTGTTTGGGGTTGGAGCGGTGGCGGATCTGCCACCTTAAATTTGATGTTTCAGTATCCAAAAATATACAAGACGGGCATCGCTATAGCTGCTGTTGCAAATCAGTTAACCTATGATAACATTTATCAAGAGCGTTATATGGGTTTACCCAAAGAAAATAAAGAAGATTTTATAACTGGCTCTCCTATTACCTATGCCAAAAATTTGGAAGGAAATTTGCTTTATATTCATGGTACTGGAGATGATAATGTTCATTATCAAAATGCAGAACTACTTATAAATGAATTGATAAAAAACAATAAACAGTTTCAGTTTATGCCATATCCAAATCGGACGCATGGCATTTCTGAAGGAGAAGGAACTAGAAAACATTTAGCTACCTTATACACCAATTACTTAAAACTACACTGTCCTCCAGGAGGCAGATAAAGTTAGTAACAGGGCAATTTCAATAAAACACTTATGATCCTATCCGTTAAAAAACAATTATTTACCATAAAAAATGCCTAAAAAAATAAAACTTCTTTGGGATTTTAGAGGTCCAGAAGCCTTTAAGATTGCGGAACACCATTGCATTCATCTTCGAGAGTATGCTGAAAAAGAAAAAATTCAAGTTCAAGACATAGCTACCAAAGTAATTTCAGAGATGTATTGTATCGCTTTAATGATAATAGAAGAAAAGGATATGCAAAACTGTAGAGAAGCCTTAAAACCACACAGAGGACAGCTTGCAGCTGATTAAAAGACTTAGTTATTAGTCAATATCCAAAGTTCAACTTCTTCAGATGAACGCCAATGCGAATCTCTCTTTGTTTTATTTGATGTGTTTTTAACTCTTTTTTTAAAGGTTTTTTCCAATTGAAAACGTCCTCCTTCTGCTAATTCTTTTTCTATTGGATGTTCTTTTGTCAGATTTGTTATTTGTGCTAAATTTGAGAATAAGAGTAGTAGTTTACCTTCTGGTAAAAGTCGTTGCTTTGCTCCTGCAAAAAAATCAGAAAATAACTTTTCATTATAATAAATAGCTCCATCAATATTTTCTGGATTAAAAGATGCAGGCAACCAAGGTGGATTAAAAACAATTAATTCAGTTTGCTTTTCAAACTTTCCAAAAAGAGAAGCGAAATCTAAATCTATCTTTCGAGACAACTTTGTATCTCCCATAAATTTTTTGAGTCCTACAATCGCATTGGGATTAATATCGGTTCCGAACACCTTCTGAAAACCATATTTTATCATTTGAAAAGAAAGCACACCACTTCCAAAACCAACATCTATTGCTGACTTTTTAGGTCCTCTATATCGTTTCAACCAATTATCAAAAACCTCTAAATGCTCAAAACGAGTAGGAAAGTATACTCCGTAATAAGGATGTACTTTATTGCGAAGTACAGGTATAGTAATTCCGTTTTGATACCATTGCCAAGAACTGTTCAATCCTTGTACTTGAGGAAAGGTTAATAAAAAACTATTATTATCGGGATAAAACTTTTCTAACCAGCCAATAGTTGGAGATTTCTTTACAGATAATTTCTGATCGGTAATTTCAATTAAAATAAGGTTTGAAAGTTGATGATATACTGAACGGTATTCACGTTGTTCTTTAAAAGATTTATTTGGTAATTTTAGTTTTAAATGTTTATGCAAATCCTGAAGAAGGGATATTCCATTACTATAAAACTCTTTTATCAATATAGGTTTACCAGCTTCTAAAGCTTCAATGGTAGATCGAACATTATTATTATTTTTAAATGTTTTTATTTTATTATTTGTCGCAATAGGTGCTGGTTTAATTATTTTTATATCAGTAATCATAGCTTGGTTTCCATTTTTGATAAGGTAGGAAATCCTTCCCACCAATTAATGTGTTTAACAGATAATTATTTAAAAATATATTGGCAAACAACGTCCATTATTATTGTGTCTGAATTTCCTATCTAAAAAAGTATATTTGCGTAGAATTTCACTCCAATTTTTGTGCAACAATATTTTCAATACTTCAAGACTACTTTAAATAATTTTACACTTCCGAGTAGGTTTACATTTCCATTTTATTATGAACCTCACCCCTTATGCGAGATAGCTGCAAACGAATTACAAAAATATTTACAAACACAAACCGATTTTGATCATAATTTCGGAATAGATCCCTCTAAAAAAGGACTGTCTATTGGAAAAATGTTTGGAGTGTTAGTGGTTCAAAACCAGCAGAACGAAATAGGATATATCACTTCTGTTTCTGGTAAATTAGCAGAAAAAAATATTCATAAAAAGTTTGTCCCGCCTGTTTATGACATGCTTACTAAAGATTCGCATTTTTTAGAAGAGGAAAAGGTTTTAAACAATATTAATCTTGCTTTAGAAGATCTAGAAGATAATAATGAATACCTAAGTTTACAAGCACAATACCTTTTAGAAAAGAAAAAAGCAACTGCAGACATACAAGAAAAAAAAGAAACGTTAAAAGCAGCTAAAAAAGAAAGGGATTTACTGCGAAAGAAGGCGAAAATTAAATTAACATCAGAAGCTTACGCTACCTTTAACGAAGTATTAGCTAAAGAAAGTTTAGAAGCTAAATATTTTTTTAATAATGTAAATCGTTATTGGGAACATATCCTAAACGCAATTAAAGAACAGTCTTCTGCTTTTAACAATGAAATAGAACTATTAAAAGAGCAACGTAAAACAAAATCAGCTTTATTGCAACAGTATTTGTTTGAACAATACCAGTTTTTAAATTCAAAAAAAGAAGTCAAAAATCTATCTCAATTATTTGCGAACACTATTGAGCAAAATCCTCCTGCAGGTTCTGGAGAATGTGCCGCTCCAAAATTATTGCAATTTGCATTTTTAAACGATTTAAAACCGATTGCGATGGCCGAGTTTTGGTGGGGACAATCACCCAATAAAGAAATACGAAAACACCAGCAATTTTATCCAGCTTGTCAAGGAAAGTGCAAACCAATTTTAACGCATATGTTAGCGGGAATTGAGATGGATATAAATCCGTTGCTACAAAATCCTGCAATAGGAAAAGAACTCGAAACTATTTTTGAAGATGAAAATTTGATAGTAGTTTCTAAACCTTCTGAGTTTTTATCGGTTCCTGGAATTCACATCCAAGATTCCGTATATACTAGGATTAAGCAACAAGTAAAAAATATTTCTGGCCCCATTATTGTTCATCGGTTGGACATGGCTACTTCTGGATTATTGGTCTTAGCAAAAAACAAAAAAGCACATAAAAGTTTACAAAGTCAGTTTATTAATAAAACGGTACAAAAAAGATATACGGCTTTGTTAGACGGAATTGTAACTGATAATAAGGGCACAATTAACTTACCACTTCGAGTTGATTTGGTTGATAGGCCAAGACAATTGGTTTGCGATGAGTACGGAAAACCAGCAGAAACAAAATGGGAAGTGATAGAGCGGAAAAACGGAAAAACGAAAATACATTTCTATCCAATTTCGGGACGAACCCATCAATTACGAGTTCATGCATCTCATACTTTAGGTTTGAATATTCCTATTATTGGAGATGATCTATATGGTAAAAAATCGGATCGTTTGTTTTTACATGCAGATACATTAGAGTTTAAACATCCCATAACAAATAAAAAAATGAGATTTCAGAAAAACGCTGAATTTTAATAGGTACTTTAGTTTTAAAACTTATTGTTTTTTTAGTACTACTTTTAATTATCCCCAAACTTTCCATTTTCTTTATATTTACCAAATTATTAGCTTAAAGAACTAAAAAAAGATTAAAATGACAAAACAAACTATTATTTTAAGTTTGGTATTTCTAATTGTAATAATTACTACAATATCCTGTAACAAAAAAACATATACTATTGTTGATTCTGTTGTAACAACAAATTCAAAAGTATCAGAAAAAAAACCATATTTAATATTAATATCTCTTGATGGTTTTCGATGGGATTATGTGGAAAAATATAAACCCCCACATCTAATCAAATTTATAAAAAATGGCATTAATTCTGAATCTTTAATTCCTTCTTTTCCAACTAAAACTTTTCCAAACCATTATACAATAGCAACGGGAATGTACCCCGATAAACACGGAATCATTGGTAATAGCTTTTATAGTTATGACAAAGACATGACTTATAGAATAAGAGATCGAGCAATGGTAGAGGATGGAAGTTTTTACGAAGGAAATCCAATTTGGATACAAGCAAACAAATCAAATATGGTAACAGCAAGTTATTTTTTTGTTGGTACTGAAGCAAACATCCAAGGAGTCAAGCCAACTTATTATTATAGGTTTGACAATAGTGTGAAAAATGAAGTGCGAGTTAAACAAGCTATTGATTGGCTAAAGTTACCTCACAAAAAAAGACCCCATTTAATTACCATGTATTTTTCTGATATGGATGATACAGGCCATAAATATGGCACAAAGAATGATAAAGAATTAAAAAAAACTTTATTTGAGTTAGATACACAATTGGGAGTTCTGTTTAAAGGAATTGAAAAAACAGGACTACCCGTAAATATAATTATAGTTTCTGATCATGGAATGTCTACGGTACCAATTTCTAAATTTATACCTATTGAAAAAATAGAAAATGATTCTTTATATACCAGTATAAACAATGGTACGATTATAAATATACATCCTAACAATAAGAATCAAATTAATTCAATTTATGCATATTTAAAAAATAAGGAATCTAATTTTAAAGTTTATAAAACTGAAAACACACCTGGTTTTGAATACGTTCCAAAAAATAAGAATTGGGGAGCTATTCAAATTTTACCAGATTTTGGATATTATTTTTTAACAACTGAAGGAATAATATCCAAAAAAAAAGATACAAACACAAATTTTGGAGTGCATGGTTATGATCAAAAACACAAAGAGATGCACGGCATATTTTATGCAAATGGTCCAGCTTTTAAAAAAGCATATATAACACCTTCAATTAAGAACATTCATATTTATCCATTAATGTGTGAAATATTAGGATTAGACGTTCCAAGCAATATTGATGGAGACCTAGATCAAATAAAAAGTGTTTTAAAAACCGAGAAATAATTAGAAAAACAGTTTAATAAAAACTAGATTAATACACCAAACCAATATCACATAAAGTAATTAGGGTTCACATTCAAATAAAATATCTTTTCATTTAATTATCTTTGCAAACTATGACAAAAAATGAAGGGTTTATTGAAGTTTATGGAGCAAGAGTTCATAATTTAAAAAACATTGATGTTAGCATTCCTCGAGAGCAACTAGTAGTGATTACAGGGCTTTCGGGCAGTGGTAAATCTTCCTTGGCTTTCGATACGATTTATGCAGAAGGACAACGTAGGTATATAGAGACTTTTTCTGCTTATGCCCGTCAGTTTTTAGGAGGTTTGGAACGTCCAGATGTCGATAAAATTGAAGGTCTTTCTCCAGTAATTGCTATAGAACAAAAAACTACTAGTAAAAGTCCACGTTCTACAGTCGGTACCATCACTGAAATTTACGATTTTTTACGATTATTATTTGCGCGTGCAAGCGATGCTTATAGTTATAATACTGGCGAAAAAATGGTTAGTTATAGCGATGAACAGATTCAAGAGCTGATTCTTAAAGATTTTGAAGGCAAAAAAGTTTCTATTTTAGCTCCTGTTATTCGTTCTCGAAAAGGTCATTACCGAGAGTTATTTCAGCAAATAGCAAAACAAGGGTTCTTAAAAGTTCGTGTTGACGGTGAAGTCAAAGATATTGTTAGCGGTATGAAGTTGGACCGATACAAAAATCATGATATAGAAATAGTTATCGATCGTTTAAAAATAAGTAAAGAATCTGTTCTAGATAAACGTGTTAGTGAATCTATTGTAACCGCTATGTATCACGGAGAAGACGTAATCATGGTTTTAGATAATGAAACCAATAAAACTAGGTATTTTAGTCGCTCTTTAATGTGCCCTAGTAGTGGTATCTCTTACCCTAAACCGGAACCAAATAATTTTTCTTTTAACTCTCCTAAAGGAATGTGTCCAAAATGTAAAGGTCTTGGTAAGTTATATGAAGTTAACCTGGATAAAATAGTGCCAAATAAAAATATCTCAATTAATCAAGGAGCATTAGCTTCTCAAGGAGCTCAAAAACAAAACTGGATCTTTAAACAATTAGAATTAATTGCACAACGCTATAATTTCAAATTAACCGATCCTTTTCATAAAATACCTCAAGAAGCCAAAGACATAATTTTTTACGGTACTGATGAAAAGTTTGAGATAGCATCAAAAACTTTAGGTATTACTAGAAACTATCGAATAGAATTTGAAGGAATTGTTACCTTCATTAAAAACACTTTTGAAGACAACGAATCCAGATCTTTAACACGTTGGGCAAAAGATTTTATGGACCATGTAGATTGTACTGAGTGCAATGGAGCGCGATTGAGAAAAGAATCATTATATTTTAAATTGAGTGGAAAAAGTATTGCTGACCTAGCTCATATGGATATTGTAGACATTGCAGATTGGTTTCAAAATTTAGAAAAAGAGCTTTCTAAAACTCAAGTCAAAATAGCGGAAGAAATTATAAAAGAAGTAAAAACTCGATTGCAATTTTTAATAGATGTGGGCCTCACTTATCTATCCTTGGATAGAAGCTCTAAATCACTTTCTGGTGGAGAAGCTCAACGGATTAGACTAGCCACTCAAATTGGATCTCAATTAGTAGGTGTGCTTTATATTTTAGATGAACCAAGTATCGGTTTGCATCAACGTGATAATGAGAAGTTAATTGATTCATTAGTTAAATTAAGAGATTTAGGAAATTCTGTGATAGTGGTGGAACACGATAAAGAAATGATAGAGGCAGCAGATTATGTAATCGATATAGGACCCGCAGCAGGAAAATTAGGAGGAAATATTGATTCTATTGGAACACCATTAGAAATTTTAAATCATCAAACACTTACTTCTGATTATCTAAATGGAAGAAGAGAAATTGCCATTCCCAAAAAGAGAAGAAAAGGAAATGGTAAAACATTAAAGTTGTCCGGAGCAACTGGACATAACTTAAAAAATGTTTCTATTGAGATTCCTTTAGGAAAAATGATAGGTGTAACTGGAGTTTCAGGAAGTGGTAAATCTACTTTAATCAATGAAACGTTATACCCTATTTTAAACGCCTATTTTTTTAATGGAGTAAAAAAACCAATGCCTTATAAAAAAATAGATGGCTTAAAGAATATTGATAAGGTAATTGACATCAATCAATCACCTATTGGCAGAACACCTCGTTCTAATCCTGCTACTTATACTGGAGTGTTTTCCGAAATAAGAAGCCTTTTTTCTAAAGTACCAGAAGCAATGATAAGAGGCTATAAACCAGGTCGTTTTAGCTTTAATGTTACAGGAGGACGTTGTGAGACATGCAGAGGCGGTGGTATGAGAGTTATAGAAATGAATTTTTTACCTGATGTTTATGTGGAGTGTGAAACTTGTCAAGGAAAACGTTTTAATAGAGAAACACTTGAAATAAAATACAAAGGAAAATCAATTTATGACATCTTAGAAATGACTATTGAAGATGCTTGTGTTTTATTTGAACTTATCCCTAAAATATTTAGAAAACTAAAAACTATTCAAGATGTAGGTTTGGGATATATTACTTTAGGACAGCAGTCAACAACACTTTCTGGTGGTGAAGCTCAGCGTATCAAATTAGCTACTGAACTTTCGAAAAGAGACACTGGAAACACTTTTTATATTTTAGATGAGCCTACAACAGGACTGCACTTTGAGGACATTAGGGTTTTGTTAAATGTTCTAAATAAAATTGTAGATAAAGGAAATACGGTAGTTATTATTGAACATAATTTAGATGTGATTAAAACGGTAGATTATATAATCGATATTGGTCCCGAAGGAGGTAAAAACGGAGGTAAAGTTTTAGCAAAAGGAAGTCCTGAAGAAATCATAAAAATCAAGAAAAGTCATACTGCACGTTTTCTTAAAAAAGAATTACATTAGCAATATAGTATTCTTATTAGCAAGCATTTTATTCATGAAAACTAATGCTATTTTGTAAAATTTATAATATAGATATATGAAAAAAGAAATAAATCCAAAGAATTGGAATGAAATAAAAACAAATGACTCTTGGGGAATTTTTAAAATCATGGGAGAATTTGTAAGTGGTTATGAAAAACTAAGTAGAATTGGACCTTGTGTTTCTATATTTGGATCTGCAAGGACAAAGCCAGATGACAAATATTATCAACTTGCAGAAAATATTGCAGTAAAACTAGCAGATAATGGATACGGAGTGATAACTGGTGGTGGTCCAGGAATTATGGAAGCTAGCAATAAAGGTGCTCATAATTCTGGTGGGATTTCAGTAGGATTAAATATAGAATTACCATTTGAAAAATATGACAATCCCTATATTGACAGTGACAAAAACATTGATTTTGATTACTTTTTTGTTAGAAAAGTAATGTTTGTAAAATACTCTCAAGGTTTTGTTGTAATGCCAGGAGGTTTTGGAACCTTAGACGAACTTTTTGAGGCACTTACCTTAATACAAACTTTTAAAATAGAAAAATTCCCTATCATTTTAGTTGGCACGGAATTTTGGAGTGGATTGGTAGATTGGATTAAAGGTACTTTATTAAAGTCACAGGGAAATATAAGCCCAGACGATTTACTCTTAATAAATGTAGTGGATCATGAAGATGAAGTAATAGATATATTAAATAACTTCTATACAAAATACAACTTACGTCCAAACTTTTGATTATAAATAACTTCTCTAATTTTATGAAAAGTATTATTTATTTAGTTCTTGAATACTTGATTTCATCAATACCAACTAAAGAAACGATAAGCACTATTATTAAATTCATTAAAAAATAATTGAAACTTAATCATTACATATCCTTAGTTATACTATTGATAGTAACACTTTCACAAGCTCAACATCAAATAACTATTGATGCAACACTTCTGCCCAAAATCAGAACCATTACTATTGAACAGGAATTAGTATATAAAAACAATTCTGATTCAACTTTAAAAGAAATTTATCTAAACGATTGGGCAAATAGTTTTTCCAGTAAAAACACACCTTTAGCCAAAAGGTTTTCAGAAAATTATCAAAGTTCATTTCATTTTGAAAAAAATAAAAACAGAGGACATTCCAAGATTATAAGTATTAATAATGAAACTAAAAATCCATTGATTTGGACACGAGGTGATGAAGTTGATATTATTAGAGTTCAACTAGATACAAATCTACTCCCTGGAGAAACTTGTATACTTAAAATGGAATACCATATTATATTACCAGACGATAAGTTTACAAAGTATGGAATTACTAAGAGTGGTGATTTTAAGATTCGTTATTGGTATATAGCACCTGCTGTTTTTGACGGCGAATGGAATGTATACAGCAATAAAGATTTAAATGATTCCTACCTCAATCCTACTAATTTTAATATTAAATTTCACACGCCTTATAATTTCAATTTAATTTCAGATTTAGATCTAGTTTCTGAAAATACTGAAAATAAAATAAAGACAACCGAAATAAAAGGAGAAAACAGAATGCAGGTGAAGTTGCAAATTTTAAAAATTTCAGATTTCAAAACCATTAAAACCGATAAACTTTTAGTGAGTACGAATCATACTCATCTTAAAATAACACCACCAATACAAGCTTTAATTATAGATCGAATCGTACATTATTTGGATAAAAACCTAGGAAGTTACCCTTTTAATAATATGGTATTAAGTGAAATAGATTATAAGAGGAATCCTGTGTATGGCCTTAATTTATTACCAGAATTCATAAGTCCATTTCCTAACGATTTTGAGTATGATATTGAAATGTTTAAAATTATATCCCGAACCTATCTTGAAAATACATTAGTAGTCAATCCAAGAGAAGACCATTGGATCATAGGTGCTTTTCAGGTGTATTTAATGATGGAGTATATCAAAACTTATTATCCAAACATGAAGTTAGCAGGGAACTTAAGTAATCTTTGGATTCTCGGTATTTTTCATGCTTCCGAATTAGAGTTTAACGATCAATATTCATTTTTATATATGAATATGGCTAGGAATAATTTGCATCAAAAAAGCACAACTCCAAAAGATGATTTTTTAGAATTCAATAAAAACATAGGAAGTGATTATTATGGAGGAAGAGGATTATTATACCTTTCAGGATATGTTGGAAAAGAAGTAGTTTTAAAAAGTATTCAACAGTTTTTTTCTGAAAATGAATTAAAATCCATAAAAGCTAATGATTTTAAAAAATATTTAGAAATCAATACAGATAAGCCTGTAGAGTGGTTTTTTAAAGATTTTGTAGACAATCGAAATTCTATTGACTTCAGACTAAAAAATCTTCATAAAAATGGAGATACACTTGAGATTGATATCTTAAATAAAAGAAAAACAGCACTTCCGGTATCCATTTACGGAATCGATAAGAAGAAGATTATTTATAAAAAATGGATAGCACCAGTAGATTCATCTGTTACGGTTAAAATACCGGCAAAGGATGTTCGTAAAATTGCTATTAATTATGAAGGTGAAATACCCGAAATTAATCAGCGAGATAATTATAAAAAAGTAAAGGGTTTAACAAACAAACCATTTCAAGTTCGTCTTCTAAAAGATATTGAAGACCCTAGGTATAATCAGTTATTTATAATACCCACTTACAGTTACAATATTTACGACGGAATAACTTTAGGAGCAAATTTTTATAACAAAACACTTTTACAAAAACCTTTTCAATACAAATTAAACCCTATGTGGGCTTTTAAATCGAAAACCTTGGTGGGTAATAGCTCATTTGTGTATAAGAGAATGCCCGAATTTGGAAATGTTTATTTTTATAGGTTTGGAGTCTCAGGCAGTTATTTTTCATACGATAATGATCTATTCTACAAACGATTGAGTCCATTTGCAACTATAGGCTTTAGAGACAGTAAAAATTTACGAAATAATAAAAAGCATTTCATAAGTTTAAGAAATGTAACGGTAGAGCGAGACAAAGACCCAAACATTCCTTTAGAAACACCAAACTATAGTGTTTTTAATATGAGTTATGTGTATTCAAATCCAAATTTAATCAACCATTATAGAGCCGCTATTGGTTATCAGGTATCATCCGAATTCAGTAAGATTTCTACTACTTTAAAATACAGGAAATTATTTA